>DASTDG010000148.1:0-6840 GCA_035710475.1 Chthoniobacterales bacterium
ACGTTGGCGAGGATGTCCGCGACACGCGACTCGCCGATCAACGCCATATGTTTCGATGCCGGACCGGCCGTGAGCGTGTAGTGAAAATTCCAGAATGGGTGGTCGAGTCCGGCAAAGAACTCGGCTGTCGCGGTCGCGCTCCGTTTGCCTAACGAACGTGACAACCCCGGCCACTCGCACGCCAGCATCGCCAGCGCGGCGACGCGGCGCTGCGGATGGTTGAGCGGGCGCGTGCTGCTCAGCCGCCACGTTTCGGGCGAGAGCTTGAGACGCTGAAGTGCGTTGCGATGCGGCCACCACTTGTCCCAGAGCTGGCGCACATATTCTTTTGTCGATCTTGCATAAACATCCAGGTCCGGCGATTCGAGGAAACCGGCGAGACCGAACAGGAGCGCTTCGCAATCGCCCATATTTTCGCGCAGCAACTTCAGCGGCAGCCGTTGCGCGACCAGGGTAAACGGCAGTTTGTTTTGCTTGTAGCCGAGTGCGCTCGCGATTTCCTGGAAGAGCGCTTCGTCGCGCCCGTGATTGTCGATCTTGTTGCGCAGTCGCGCTGCTTTTCTTTGTAACCGAAACTGCGCGGCAGCATCGAGCACGCTCCGAACCTGTTCTTCGGGCAAATCCTTCAGCGGCGCCTGGCAACGGCCCGGCCGTGCGAGCGGAATATTGGCGCTAAAGGTTTCGGGGAGCACGTTGAGATCGACGCGCACCTGCAACACCTCACGGTTCGATAGCGTGCGGGTAAAAAATTTCTGCGCGCTTTCGTTCACGAAGACGTGGAGCACGGTATTTTCAAAAGCGGCATTGGCGGCATGACCGTGGGTTTCCCAATTTATATCGGTGAGATCAAATTCGATGCTGCCGCGGGTCGGCTCGCTTCCATTTACTCGGATGGCGGCGTCGCTGAAATCTGGTCCCGCTTCGCGGTTCCAAATGCCAAACTGCACGATGTCGATCTTGTCGCCGGTGGTGGCGACGAAATGCCGGCCAAAATCTCCGGCGAACCAGCGCGCCTGCAGCTCAAGCTCAGGCGGGACGCGTTGGAGGGGAAACAGCGCGCGTTCGCGCACCCGTGCGACATCGCGCATTTGCGCATAGCGCTCCGCCATCGGTTCTGTTGTCATGTCGAGCGAAGTCGAGACATCTCTAATTGTTAACAGCAAGAGATTCCTCGACTCCGCTCGGAATGACAGAAAGAGAGCTGAATGTCACGTGTGCTTTGCGTTTGAAGTTGCGAGCGGCGGTTGCTAATTGCATCCATGCTTGACATTCGTCTCGTGCGCGAAAAGCCGGACGTTGTGCGCGAGCGGCTGGCGACGCGCGGCGGCGGTGATGAAGCGAAGATCGACAATCTGCTGCAGATCGATGTCGAGCGGCGTAAGGCGCAGACGGCGCTGCAACAGCTAAACGCCGAGCGTAACCGGTTGAGCAAGGAAGTCGGCGCGAAAAAGTCGCGCGGCGAAGCAACTGGTGAGATCGAGACGCAAGTACGCAAAATTGGCGAGCAAATCACCGATCTGAGTCAGCGCACGAGCACACTGGATGAGGAGGAAAAGAATTTGCTCCTGCAAATTCCCAACCTGCCGCATGCGACTGTGCCGTTTGGAAAAGATCCCAGCGCAAATCGTCTCGTGCGAAGCTGGGGCGAGAAACCGAAGCTTGAACAAGCTCTCGATCACGTCGCGCTGGCGGAGAAGTTGAAACTCCTCGACCTCGCGCGCGCGGCGAAACTGAGCGGCAGCGGATTCATATGTTTTACCGGCGCGGGCGCGCGGCTCGAGCGCGCACTGATTAATTTCATGCTCGATTTGCACACGCGCGAGCACGGTTACGTCGAAATCAGTCCGCCCTTCGTTGTCCGGCGCGATTGCATGATCGGCACGACTCAGCTGCCGAAGTTCGAACCGGACATGTATGGCCTGGAGAATGGAGAGCTCTTCCTGGTCCCGACGGCGGAGGTGCCGGTGACAAATTTTCATCGCGAAGAAGTGATTGGCGATCTTCCAAAAAGGTTCGTGGCCTACACGCCTTGTTTCCGTCGCGAAGCGGGATCAGCCGGGCGCGAGACCCGCGGGATCATTCGGGTGCATCAGTTCGACAAAGTGGAGCTGGTGAAGATCACACCGGTCGAGAAATCTTACCCGGAGCTGGAAACGCTGCTGACCGACGCGGAACGGGTGTTGCAACTGCTAGAATTGCATTACCGCGTTGTCGAACTTTGCACGGGCGATCTTGTATTCGGTTCCGCCAAGACTTACGACATCGAGGTCTGGTCGCCCGGTCAGGATAATTATCTCGAAGTGTCGAGCTGCTCGAATTACGAAGATTTTCAGGCGCGCCGGATGCAGCTTCGTTACAAAGGCGGCGACGGCAAAAACACGTTTTGCCATACGCTTAACGGCTCCGGTCTGGCGCTGCCGCGGTTGTTTGCCGCGCTAATCGAGCACAATCAGCAGCCTGACGGCTCCATCCGGATTCCTGACAAGTTACAACCGTATTTCGGCGCAAGCGAAATTCGGTGAATTGTAGAGGCGCTTGTGCCGAGCCCTGTCACTGGTTCGGCGTTTGATACAAACGCCGCTACAACAGTTCGAGCTGGGAGCGTTCCTGCTCGGCGGCAATCTTTTCAACTTCGGCCGGCAACGGCAATTCGAAGCCGAGCCGTTGCGCGAGGCGCTGCGCCGTCTCGGGTGCAAAACCTTCGAAGTGATTGCTCGCAAAAACACAGACGCTGCGCACTTCCGGAAGATGGCGCTCGATTTTAAGCGACCAACTCTCGAGAGCGGCTTCTCGTTTCCAGAGCAGTTTGCTGTAGCGATGGATGAAGAGTCCGTCCTTGTCGTACTTGGTCGCGTAGTCGCCGAGCAGCCGCAGGTAAAGAAAATCGGTGGTGCGCGGGAGGAACTCGAACGGCGCAAGGTTGCGCTCATTGAGCTGGCTGGTGTCGGCCCAGACCCAGCAAATCCGGAACTTCTCGAGCAGACCGATGATTTGCGGCCGGTGCCAGCCGGGGTGGCGAAATTCAATGGCGAAGCGAAGATCGCGCGGCAGTTGTTTCAAAAAATTGCGCAGTGCGGGCTTGCCGTCTTTTGGGGTGAATGAAGGCGGCAGCTGGATGAGAATGGCCTGAAGCTTCGGAGTCAGCGGTTCGATCGCACGCAGAAATCCGTTTAGCTCGGCGGAACAATCGCGCAGCCGGCAAACGTGGGTGATATTGCGCGGCAGTTTGCAGGCGAAGCGGAAATTGGCAGGTGTCGCCTCGACCCAGCGCAAGACGGTATCTTCCGCGGGCGGATGGTAAAAGGTGGAGTCGATTTCGACCGCGGAAAAATGGCGCGCGTAAAATTCGAGCCATTGTGATTCGGGCAGCTCAGCGGGATAAAAGCTTTCCCGCCATTCGGCGAAACTCCAGGCGCATGTGCCGATGCGGATTTTTTGCTGGCCTGTCAGGTTCACAAAAGCTGAAGCAATGGAGCGTGGGAATCGGCAAGTAATGATTGGTTAGCAAACTACTCGCTGACTCCACTACTCCGATGTCTGAAACTTGACGCAAACGCGAAGTTCACTACCCTGCCAGACCCCAATGGATCTGCCAGCGCGCAGTCTTGTGTTCCTCATCGGTTTCGTCGGGTTGAGCATTCCCCAGCTCGGCACGGCCGCGGTCGTGTTCAAGCCCGGCGAAAACGCAAAATTGGTTCCACCGGGAATTCTTGCGCCAGGCGAGGAGGAGATGAACGGCAATGCGCAGGAACTCTTTCAGAAAGGACAGGCCGCCGAACGAGCGGGGAATTTGGGTAGCGCCATCCGGGCTTACAGGGCTCTGGTGCGGCGGTACCCGCGCGATGCGCTCGCGGCCGGTGCACTTTTCAAAATGGCAGAGTTGCAGGAGCAATCGCACCAATATCTCAAAGCGGCCGTGACGTACCGCGCACTGGTGGAAAGATATCCGAGCAGCGACCGATTTAACGAAGCGATCGAAGCGCAGTTTCGCATCGGCGAGATGTACCTGGCCGGCAAAAAGCAGAGACTACTGGGAATCCCGATCGGGTCCGCGTTGGAGCGTGCCGTGGAGATTTTCGCCTCCGTTGTCCGAACTGCGCCTTATGGCAAGTACACTGCGCGCGCCCAATTCGACATCGGATTGGTGCGAGAGAAACAAGGCGCCAAGGACGCAGCGCTCGAAGCGTACCAGGCGGTGGCCGACAAGTTTCCGAACGAGCCGGTCGCAGCCGACGCGCAGTATCAGGTCGGTTACATCTGGTTCACGGCGGCGCGCCAGGGCGCCAGAGACATTGCCGCGACACACAATGCGAAAACTGCTTTTGAAGATTTCCTCTTCCGCCATCCGAACAGCGAAAAAGCCGCCCAAGCTCGCGCAAATCTGCAGCTGCTGGAACACAAGCAAACAAATTCGTCCTATGAAGTGGCGAAGTTTTACGACAAACAGAAGAAATATCGCGCGGCTGCGATCTACTACAACGAAGTGATTCGCCAGCAGCCTGGCTCAGCCGAAAGCAGCCAAGCGCAGAAACGAATCGATCAATTGCGCGCCAAGTACGGCGACGCGGCGTTGCAGCCGCGCGCCGGCGACATCGGAGCCGAGCAGAAAAAAACCAGCGAGCGCGACAGTGGGGTGGCAAAGAACGCGAGCGGCGAGCCGCCAGGCGCAAGCAGCGTCAAGAGCAATGCGCCCTTGCCGCCAAGTGACGCCGATACGGCTCTGCCCCCGCCCGCCTCGCTCCTTCCCGACACGACCACTGCGCCAGCAACGCTGGACACCGACAGCACGACGACATCGTCGCCGTCTCGTGGTGCCTCGCCGGCCCCCGCTTCCCCCGACGCTTCTGCTTCGCCCAGCCCGTGAAATCGCTCATCGCGGTGGCGCTGACGGCGTCATGTCTGAGTGGTTGTCTCGGGTATCACATCGGGCCGGTAAAGCCGTACTACCTGCGCGATATTCACTCGATTGCTGTCCCCACGTTTACCAACAGGACGCTTCTCCCGCGTGTTGAGGTTTTGGTGACCGACACGGTGATCAAACAATTGCAGCAGGACGGCACTTTCGAAGTCGCGGGTGAAGACAAAGCGGATGCGGTGTTGAAGGGTGAGATCACGCACGTAGAACGTGCGCCGGCGCGGCCGGTCCGCGGTAACGTTCTCGCGACCGCCGAATTCGCTCTTACTGTTTACCTGAAATACAGCGTGGTAAACAAAAGCGGGTCGCAACTCGCCGTCAACGAGACGTATGGCAGCACGACTTTTTTTGTCGGCACCGACGTGATCACCGACGAGCGTCAGGCGCTGCCATTGGCGACCGCGCAATTGGCGACCAACCTTGTCGCACAGCTAACCGAGGGTTGGTGATGCAAGATGAAAGGCGAACAAAGACTTTGGTCGATTCTCAACGACAAGCTCGATACTTTGCGTGCCAGCAATCGCCTGCCCGAGGCGATCCGCGTAGCTGAAAGCGCGCTCGATCTGGCCAAGCGCGCCTTCAGTGAAGAAGATGGCGCGCTCGCCATCAGCTATGAAAAGCTCGGCCAGCTTCTCGAGCAACAAGGCGACCGCGCTGCGTCCAAGGCATACCTGCTCAAAGCGCACGCTATTTTGGAAAACGGAAAACCGGTCGATGAACGCGCCCTCTTTAGCTCGGCGCGACGGCTCGCCTTTCTCTGCGACAATCTCGGCCAATCCGAGGAAGCAATTCGATTTTATGAAAAGGCGATCGCGGCCGGTTCCAAATTGGACGATCTCCCCTACTCGGACCTCGGCACGATGCTCAACAACGTTGCACTCATCTTTCGCAAGTCCGGTCGGCAGAAAGCGGCGGAGCCGTATTACCTGCACGCCCTGCAAATCTACGAGAAACAGCTCGGGCCAGAGCATCCTGATGTTGCTTCGGTCCTAAATAATCTGGCTGTGTTTTACACGAATGAACGCCGCTACGCCGAAGCTGAGAAAATCCATCGGCGCGCGCTTGCCATTCGTGAGAAGGTGCACCCGCCGACGCACCCCGACATCGCGCAATCGAAATGCAATCTGGCGGTCGTCTATCATTCGCGCGGCGATTATGGGAGAGCCGCCGAACTCTACCGCGCCTCACTTGAAGCCTGGGAACAAACCGTCGAAACACCGCCTGAAGACTACGAAATTGTAGCGTCGAACTACGCGGATTTGTTGCGTTCGCTCGGCAAAGTTCGCAAGGCGCAGCAGCTCGAGGCGCGCGTCCGCAAGCGCCGGCGCGCCAGCTAATTGCCACTGCACCATCGACATGTTCGTCGCGGCCTGCGCACCTGATGCAACTCGACTGCTTTAAGCAGTCGAGTTTTGCCGCCGCGGTATTTGCTCTCCTCCGCCTGGCACAGCTCCGTCGCGCGCGCTCTCTTTGGACTGCTGGCGGGTGATGCTAGATTGCCTGATGCCGTTTCAGCTCGAATCAAACTACAAACCGCGCGGCGATCAGGGGCAGGCAATCGCGAAATTGATTAAATCGGTCGCAGCCGGTAATCGACACCAAACATTGCTTGGTGTCACCGGTTCGGGCAAAACGTTCACCATCGCGAATGTCGTTCGCGCGCTCGATCGTCCGACGCTGGTGATCTCACACAACAAGACCCTCGCCGCGCAGCTTTACTCCGAATTCAAGCAATTCTTTCCGAAGAACGCGGTCGAGTATTTTGTGAGTTATTTCGATTACTACCAGCCGGAAGCCTACATCCCGCGCAGTGACACTTACATCGAGAAAGATTCGTCGATCAACGAAGAGATCGAGCGCTTACGCCTCGCCGCGACCAGCGCCCTGCTCTCACGCCGCGATACCATTGTCGTCGCGAGCGTCTC
>DASTDG010000149.1:0-5910 GCA_035710475.1 Chthoniobacterales bacterium
CACATTGTTGATCTCACAATTGAACGGATGCCACTCTCGATCGCACGCACCGGTTACACGGGCGAAGATGGCGTGGAAGTTTTCTTTCGCGCGGAGGACGCGGCGAACGTTTGGAATCTCGTGCTGGAAACAGGAGAACGATTCGGAATTAAACCGTGCGGCCTGGGCGCGCGTGACACTTTGCGACTGGAAATGTGTTACCCGCTGAACGGCTCCGATTTGTCGCCGGAACATAACGCGATCGAGGCAGGCCTTGGCGTTTTCGTCGACCTTGCGAAGCCAAACTTCATCGGCCGTGACGTTCTGTTGCAGACGAAAGAGAACGGCCCGCGCGAAAAGCTCGTGCCGTTTCGTATGAAAGAGAAAGGTCCTCCGCCGCGGCCGCATTATAGCGTGTTCGAAAACGGCGAGCGTATCGGCGAAGTTACGAGCGGCACGCTCTCGCCAAGTTTGCAGCGCGGGATCGGAATGGCTTACATCGATGCGCCGCGTGCAAAAGTGGGCGCGAAGATCGATATCGAAATACGCCGGCAAAAATTCCCGGCGGTGATCGAGAAAAAACCGCTCTACAAAAAGACGTGAACATTCCGGACGATTTGCTTTACACCGAAACGCACGAATGGATTCGTCGCGAGGGCGACAACATCCGCGTCGGTATCACCGATCACGCGCAATCGGAGCTCACGGACGTAGTTTACGTTGAGCTGCCGAAGCTGGACCGTGAGGCGAACGCTAAAGAGGCGGTTGCGGTGGTGGAGTCAGTCAAGGCGGCGAGCGATATTTACGCGCCGGTGAAAGGCAAAGTGGTCGAAGCAAACAAGGCGCTCGAAGCCGATCCCGGCCTAATCAATCGCGAGCCGTACGGCCAGGGCTGGATTTTCGCGCTCAAGATCGAGAATGCGGATGATCTGAAGCAGTTAAAAGACGCGGCCGCTTACGGCGGGCAAATCGCCGGCTAACCTTCAGTCGGTGCCGAAAAGCAACTGTTCGACGCCGCGGATGATGTCGTCGATGCCGATTGGGCCGGCGAAGAAACTGTAGCCGCTGAGAATGCCGCCGGACATGATTTGCGTCTCCGATTTCAGGCTGCTCAGGTGAACCAGCGGCGTGTCGCGGAGGATGGTATCGGTTTGGATCCAGCGCTCGAGCGTTTGACCGGTGATGCTATTGGCGGGCATGTCAAAGAGGATCAAGTCGGGTTCGAAGGCACGCGCCGCGTCCATGGAGAACTTATCACGCTGCTCGTTCACCAGACACTTGCCCGCTGTTTCGAGCGCTTGCCTAACGACCCGAGTGATGCCCGGCTCGCGATCGATGAGCAATACTTTTTTGGGCGAGTGCATGGAAGTCATCGCAAGCATCGGTTGTGCCAGAGCGAAGCGGCACCGGGCCGCGCCTCAGAGCAAACTGGAGACGGTATTAATTAGCAGCGCGAGAATGACCGTGTTGAATCCAAACGAGAGAATGCTGTGTAGCAGCGTGAGGCGGCGCATTCGGCGCGATGTGATCTGCACGTCGGACACCTGAAAGGTCATGCCGACGACAAAAGAAAAATACGCAAAGTCGAAGTAGTCCGGGACGTGGCCCTCGGGAAAGATGAGTCCGCCGGCCTGTCGATCTTGCGCAGGGTCATCGCTCTCGCCGTAAAAGGTGTGGGCATATCGCAGTCCGAACACCGTGTGCACCAGCGACCATGAAAAAATCACGGTGCCGAGCGCGAGCAGAAGATGCGTAGTCACGTGTCCCTGCAATTCGGCTTTGTTGATGCTGATTAAAAAGGCGACGGCAAAAAGCGCGGCGCACGCTGCGACCACCACAAAAAAGAAAATCAGTAGGCGGCTGAGGTCTTGTTCTTTGGCGCGTTCGCGGAGTCTACGAATAGGCGTAGTGAGAATGGTGAACCACGCGAGGAGGAGGACGCAAAACGCGAACGCGTCCCATGTCGCGATCATTTCAGTGGCGAAGTGGACGCGGCCACGGAGCAAAAAGGAGACGGCCACGGCGACGGCGAGCGCGATGAGCACGCGATGGCGTGCGTCCTGTCGCGATATCAACGCCGCGAGCCTGGTCATAGCGGTCGCGAGTAAATAAACATCCACGCGAGCAGGCAAGCCGCATTCGCGAGCTGCCGCTTTTCATCGCGAGTAGCGTGTGCTTAATTGCGCGTTTGATCATGAGCAGCAAGCCGAAGCCGGCCGGCGCCGAGCTGAACTTTGAGAGCGCGATGGATCGGCTGGAGGCAATCGTGGGAAAAATGGAGTCGGGCAAACTGCCGCTGGAAGAGTTGATTGTCCGCTACGAAGAAGGAATGAATCTGGTGAAGATTTGCCAGGAACGGCTCGCCAGCGCCGAACAGAAGATCGAGATCATCGGCCGCGACAACGCCGGCAAGCCAGTGGTTAAAGATTTCGAGCCGGCGGCTGAAGCGAAGATCGCCAATCACTCAAGAGAGGAACCGAAGAATGACGACGTTAGTCTCTTCTGAGACCAGCAGCGCGAGGAAACGGCTGCTGGATGGAATCCGTTCGCCGGCTGATATCAAAGCTTTACGCGAAGAAGACCTCTTGCAGCTTGCTCAGGAAGTACGCGAGGAACTGATTCGCGTGCTTTCGCAGACCGGCGGTCATCTTGGGCCGAATCTTGGCGTGGTTGAACTCACGATCGCGTTGCACCGCGTATTCGAGACGCCGCGCGACCGTTTTGTCATGGACGTGAGCCACCAAGGCTATGTCCACAAAATGTTCACTGGCCGACTCGACCGCTTCTCGACAATGCGACAGTACGGCGGACTCAATGGGTTCCTTCTGCGCAGCGAAAGCGAGCACGATTGTTACGGCGCGGGTCACGCCGGTACCGCGCTATCCGCGGCGCTGGGAATGGCGGTCGGCCGCGATCTGAATGACACGAACGAAAACATCGTCGTCATCGCGGGGGATGCCGCGTTCACCTGCGGCATCAGTTACGAAGCGCTCAACAATGTTAAGACAAGCACGAAGCGTTTTATCGTCGTGTTGAATGATAACGAGTGGTCGATTGCGAAAAATGTCGGCGCGATTGCGAACTACCTGAATCGGATCGTGACGAGTCCAATGTTTGCGCATCTGCACGAGAAGGCGCGTGATTTCGTGCGAGCGATTGCCGGTAAATCAGTCGTTCATTTCGCGCACAAGGTTGAGGAAAGTGTCAAAGGTCTCATCGTGCCGAGTGTCATATTCGAAGAGCTCGGGTTGCGCTACTACGGCCCGATCGACGGACACGATATCCCGCTGCTCATCCGAACGTTTGAATTCCTCAAAACGCAGGATGAACCGGTGCTGCTGCACATCCTGACGAAAAAGGGCAAAGGCTACGAACCGGCCATTAAGCAGCCGGACAAATTCCACGGCCTCGGCAAATACAAGATCGAGAGCGGCGAGACCGCGCCGACCCCGACCCCGACGTACTCAGAGGTCATCGGTAAAACGCTGGCGAAATTCGCCGACACGAATCAAAAACTGGTGGCGATCACGGCCGCGATGCCCAGCGGCACCGGTCTCTCACATTTTGCGAAAGCGCATGTGGACCGCTACTTCGACGTCGGCATCGCCGAGGAACACGCCGCGCTGTTCGCGTGTGGGCTGGCGACGCAGGGACTCACGCCATTTCTCACGATCTACTCTACCTTTTTCCAGCGGGCTTACGACATGGCCATTCACGATATGGCAATCCAGAAACTTAACGTCCGCCTCTGCATGGACCGCGCGGGTTTGAGTGGCGACGATGGCCCGACGCATCACGGGTTGTTCGATATCGGTTACCTTCGGCATGTGCCCAACTGGGTCCACATGCAGCCGAGAAACGAAGACGAGTTCGTCGATATGCTGTGGACGATGGCGCATTACAACTCCGGGCCGATCGCCATTCGTTATCCGCGCGGATCCGGTCCTGGCGCGCAAATCAAGCCCGAGCCACGCCTGCTCGAGATTGGTAAGGCGGAAGTCGTGCAACACGGGCGCGACGTGGCGATCTTTGGCCTCGGCAACATGTTCGAGATGGCCGAAGAAGCAGCGCGCAAATTGGAGGAGAAAGGCATCTCCGTTGCATTGATCAACCCCCGTTGGATCAAGCCGCTCGATACCGGCACGCTTGAGTTCTTCGCCCGCAGTGTCGAGGTCGTCTGCACCATCGAAGATCACGTCTTGCATAATGGATTTGGTTGCGCCGTGATGGAGCATCTTCATTCACAGATGATCAACACGCCGGTCGTGCGCATCGGTTGGCCCGACGAATTCATCGAGCACGGCACAATTCCCATTCTGCGCAAAAAGCATGGGGTCACCGCCGACGCGCTGGTTGAGAAAGTTCTGCCACTGCTGCGCAGAAAGCCGAAGGCGCAACCATCGGTGGCCTGAACAAAGGATGAAGGATGAAGGATGAGGGATGAGCGATGAAAGGGACGATTTGCGACAGCGAACTAAGAAATTCGCGCTGCGGATCCTTAAACTCTACGAGACATTGCCTCGCGCTGGCTCCGCACAAGTACTAGGTCATCAACTTCTCAAATCCGGAACTTCGGTCGGAGCAAACTTCCGCGAGGCACATCGCGCGCGCTCCGATGCAGAGTTCGTCTCCAAAGTTGGAGATTCTCTGAAAGAACTCGAAGAAACCAACTATTGGCTGGAGCTGCTTGTCGAATCGGGAGCAGTCAGCCACAAGAATCTGGCGTCTTTAATTGACGAGACGTCGCAACTGACTGCGATTCTAACCTGCATCGCGAAAAAGATTCGCGCGCGGCTTTAGTTTCATCCTTCATCCCTCATCCTTCATCCTTTCCATGTCTGCGATTGAGACTCGCGAACTGACAAAGGTCTATCGAACCTACCGGAAGGAGCGTGGGCTCTGGGGGTCGATCAAGGGTTTGGCGCGTCGACGCTATGATGAAACACGCGCGGCCGACCGCGTTTCGTTCGAGATCGACCACGGCGAGTTTGTCGGCTTTCTCGGGCCGAATGGCGCGGGCAAAACGACCGTGCTGAAGATGCTTTCTGGTTTGCTCAACCCAACCTCCGGCGACGCGCGCGTCCTTGGGTTTGTGCCGTGGGAGCGCCGCGATGAGATGAAGCGGCAGTTCAGTTTGCTCATGGGCCAGAAGAATGCGCTTTGGTGGGATTTGCCGGCGCAGGAATCGCTCGAGCTCAATCGCGCGATCTACGGGATCGACCGCGCCCGCTTCAATCAGGTGGTCGGCGGCTTGTCCGAGCTGCTCGAGGTGCAGGACAAAATGAACGTGATGGTGCGCGAGCTTTCGTTAGGCGAACGCATGAAGATGGAGCTGATCGCGGCACTCATTCACGAGCCGCGCGTCTTGTTTCTCGACGAGCCGACGATTGGGCTGGACGTGGTCAGCCAAAAACGGGTGCGCGAATTTTTGCGCATCTACAACGAAGAGCATCGCATCGTCACGCTGCTCACCAGCCATTACATGCAGGACATCGAGGAGTTGTGCCATCGTGTTCTGGTTATTGATCATGGCAAAATTTTCTTTGACGGACCGCTGGACGACATCATCGACCGCTTCTCCGGCCACAAAATCCTCAGCCTCACATTCGATAAACCGGTGAAGCGCGACTTCTCGCGTTTCGGCGAAGTGATTGAACAAACACCGATGTCGGTGCAACTCAAAGTGCCGCGCGCACAAGTCACTGAGACCTGCCGGCAACTGCTCGACTGCTGCGATGTGAGTGACATCAACGTCCAGGAAGTGCCGGTGGAAGAAGTGATCCGGCAGCTCTTTGGCGAACGAAAAGAGAGCCAGCGCGCTCTGGTCGCAGCCGACGCTTCGGCCGTTTAGTAACGCCGGCTCAGAGCTTCGCGCAATTCGTGTGCGTAAGCCGGATTCACCTCGAACGCCGTCACTGGCATCTCGGCGAG
>DASTDG010000150.1:0-12561 GCA_035710475.1 Chthoniobacterales bacterium
AACAAGTCACGAGCACCGTCCGCTGGCTCGATTGTGTCGAGCGACTGGTCGAGCTTGGCTGCGAGCAATTTGTCGAGCTCGGACCGGGCGGCGTTCTCGGCGGTTTACTCAAACGTACGCGCCAAGATGTCGATGTAATCTCCGTCGCGGACGCGGAGTCGGTGCGCGAATGTAGCGAAAGAATTTCCGCATCGAGATAGGCAGAAGCAGGTTTCAATCAGCATGTTTTGGGGCTTTGGAAAAGCACGAGCTCCTTTGGCAATGCCGAAACGGATATCTCTCGCGCAACGTGCCGCGGATTATTTCGAAATGTCGGGACCGGCTGAGCTGGTGATGGCCGCGCTTCTGGGCGGGCTTCTTCTCGCTCTAAACGCGATCAACATCTTGCATCGCCGGTTCGACAGCGACGAGATGGGGCATCTGCACATCGTTTGGAGCTGGACGCACGGCTTTGTCCAGTATCGCGACGTGTTCGACAATCACATGCCGCTTTTTCATCTGCTCTTTGCGCCAGTCCTCGCCCTGATCGGCGACCGCGCAACCATTCTTTACTGGATGCGTCTCATTCTTCTGCCGATGTATTTCGTTACGGCATGGTGCACTTACGCGATCGCGACGCGGCTTTTCTCTCGCCGCGCCGGCGCGTGGTCAGTGCTCGCGCTTGGCTTTTACGCCAGCTATCACTTGGTTGCGTTTGAATTTCGGACGGACAATCTCTGGACACCCCTCTGGCTGTTGTGCGTCACCAGTTTGTTAACTCGCGCGATTACAGTTCGCCGCTCGTTAGTTGCCGGTGTGCTGCTCGGGTTCTGTTTCGCTGTCTCGATGAAGTCGACGATATTCTTGCTTTCATTGGCGATCAGCTTTCCGCTGGCGATCGCGCTGGTGCGCACGCGCAACGCCGGTCAGGAGCGAATATACTTCGCTCGATGCGCCGCGACCTTTTTGGCCGGGAGCATTCTCGTGCCGGGGACGATCGCTGTTTTCTTCGCGGTGAAAGGCGTTTGGCGAGATTTTCGTTACGGCGTGTTGGATTTTAACTTTTTAGCCGACCAAATTTACAAAAACCAGCTGCTGTACAACAGGCATCCAGTATTGGCGCTGGTGGTACTGGTAAGCACACTGGCCGCTGCGATTTACATCGGGCAACGAATCGTCTCTGCTTGCGGCGATCGCGATGTCGCTTTTCGCCGCACTTTCGTCTTTTTCATCTGCGTCTTTTATATTGCGTTTTTTAAGATCTTATGGCCGCCGATATCTCGCAGTTATTCAGGATTTTACCCGCTGGCATCTGCGTTGTTAGTGGGCGGCATTTTTGCAGCCTCTCGTCGGTTGGATGCGTACGGCTGGAAGTTCAAACCAATTCTGCGTCCGGCCACTTTGCTGCCGTGTATTGTCCTGGCTGAAATGGTATTTTTGCTGTCGTTACATCCAATTCGAAAAAACGGGACCCAAGAGGAAACACGTTTGCTTCGCAACGTGCTCGCCCTCACCGAACCGACGGACTATGTCTTCGACTGCAAAGGCGAAACGGTGTTTCGACCACGTTGTTTTCGACCGATTTTGGAGGCGATCACGATACGGGCGATCCGCAGAGGAATAATGGTGGACGACGCGCCTGAGCGATGCATCGGAACACACACCTGCGTTGTCGCGACGATGTTAGGCAAACGATTCTCCTCCTCGACACGCCAATTCGTGCTGCACAACTATCTCCCTGTCGCGAAGGACTTGCGCGTCGCGGGAATGGTCTTGCACGCGTCACCTCAAGATCCGCACCGCTTGAATTTTCAAGTCGTCGTCCCCGCGGATTACGAAATTATGGAGGCCGACCGGACCGTGTCCGGCACGCTTGACGGCAGCCCGTATCAGGGCGCACGATTCCTTTCAGCCGGCCCGCACAGCTTCGAATCTGAGTCAGGTTCAGACGATTTAATTTTGTTGTGGGCGAAAGCCATAGATCGGCATTTCCCGTGTCTGGCCACGCGCAGCTCACCGCATGGTTAACTTCGCGCTGCGGCATGCTCACTTGCACATCCGCAACGTTACGCGCTAACTGCTTTTAGAACTTTGCGCGGTAAAAGCGTTAGCTTAGCCTGATCCGGTGGCGCTTGCCCATCAAATTGACAAAGATTTGCAAGACGCGATGCGCGCAAAAGATGCGCCGCGATTGAGCGTTTTGCGGATGCTAAAAGCCGCGCTGAAAAATGCCGCAATCGAAAAATCAGGCGCGGATGCACAACTGAGCGAGGCTGACGCGATTCAAGTGATCCGGAAACAGGTGAGACAGCGGCAGGATTCGATCGAGAGTTTTGAAAAGGGCGGGCGCGCGGAACTCGCGGCGAAGGAGCGCGAGGAGTTGTCGATTTTGCAAGCGTATTTGCCGCAGGCGCTGAGCGCGGACGAGCTGGCGAAAGTTGTGCGCGAAACGATTGCCGAAGTCGGCGCCACGTCGAAAGCGCAAATGGGCGCGGTAATGAAAGCTCTGCAGGCAAAAGTCGCCGGGCGCGCGGATGGGAAGACGTTGAGTGCGGAAGTGCAGCGGCAGTTGTCGTGACTCGTTGAGGGATGAAGCGTTTAAGCGTTAAAGCGGCTTGCCTGACTTCCCGCTTCAACCCTTCAACGCTTTAACGCTTCAACGATGCTCAGCGCCATCATCGTTGCGGCCGGCGCCAGTGAGCGGATGGGGTTCGACAAATTATTCGCGCCGCTCGCCGACAAACCGGTCGTTGCGCACACGATCGATGCTTTCGAGCGAACAAGCTGCGTCGACGAGATCATTTTGGTGGGACGCAAAGACAGCTTGGAGGAGCTACGGAAGGTTCTTGGTGCGAATACCAAAGTGCGGCATCTCGTCCCTGGGGGAACGCTGCGCCAGGATTCTGTGCGAGCGGGCTTGCAACAGGTCGATGCGCGCGCCGATTACGTCGCCGTGCATGATGCGGCGCGTCCGCTGATTACGCCGGAAAAGATCGCGCGCGTGTTCGGAGTTGCGCGCGAACATGGCGCGGCCGCGCTGGCCGAACCGATCAGCGACACATTGAAACGCGTGGATGTCGATCTTGCCGTCAGCGAATCGGTCGACCGGGATCGGCTTTTTGCAATGCAAACCCCGCAAGTGTTTGCGCGCCAACTGCTGATTGACGCGTACGATGCGCTCGCGGCGGAAAACATTTCCGTAACCGACGAAGTCTCCGCCGTACAGCATCTCGGCCGGAAAGTCGTCCTCGTCCCGAATCAGGATTTCAATTTCAAGATTACCTACCCGCGCGATTTTCTGCTCGCTGAATTCATTTTTCGCCATAGAACGCGCGAAGCGGGCTAGACAAACATTGGATCAATCGGGACGAGTGGACGCACGAGTTCCACAACGGCGGGAACATGTTTGGCCTTAAATTTGCGGGAACGGCGCAGGCCCTGTGAACTTTCCAGTTCGCTAACGCGCAATAGTTTTTCATTTTTCCAGACCCAGGCGTCGGGATTGTAAGGCCCAACGCGGCGCGGGTCGGTCCAGGTGTGGATCGAAAGCACCCGATCGGTGATCGCGGCCGCGATGTGCATCGGACCGCTGTCGACCGTGATGATAAAACTGGCGGCGCGAATCAGCCAGATCAGTTGCAGGAGCGAAGTCTGGTTGGTCAGCTCGACGCAGTTATCCGTGATGTCGATCTTGCGATTTGATTTTCCGACAACGACGACGCGGGTCGGACTGAGCGCGCGACAAAACTCCTCGATTACTCGATTGGAGAGTGATTTACCGCTGCCTCGGGCGAAGGGGTGGAGAAGAATGAACGGCGGGTATTGTTCGAAGCGCGGTAGCACGTCGCCGCTGGGAAGTGGGCAGCGCAACTGATCGGTCACGGTCGCGCCGGCGCACTCCGCGAGTTTCAAATAGCGCTCGATCGCGTGCTCATGCCGGTTGACTTTAGCCCGGCGATGATAGAACCAGCGTGCCCCTTCACGCGCGTCGCTCATGCCGTAGATTTCCTTCGCGCCGCTGATTCTCGCGATCAACGCGCTGCGGAGGAGCCCTTGGAAATCGAGCGCCAGGTCAGGTCGAAGTTTTCCCGTCGTCTTAATCCAGCGGCCGAGACTGCTCGGCGCACCCAAGCCGCGGAATTCACCGCGCGGAAAAATGTGCACATGATCGACATGTGGACTTCCCCGGAGTAGCGGCGCGAACTCGGGATTGATGACCCAGGTAATTTCCGCGTCCGAATGCGCATCACGCACCAAAGCGACTGCGGGAAGCGTGTGGACGACATCACCGAGCGAACTCGGTTTAATAATCAAAATCGATTTCAGGTTTTCAGCGTCTCAACTTTTTCAGCGTTTTGCCCTCAGCGTCCCAACGCGAGGCGTTCGGCGAGCAGCGGGGACAAACCCGACTTGATGATTTTTTGCTGGGCGAGCGCGAGCTTGTAACTGACGCGGCGTTGCTCGACGAGGTTTCTGTCGGTATCGTAAACGCAGTAGGCGGCACGCCAGTCCGCATCGCGCGGCTGGCCGACACTGCCGGTGTTGATGAAATATTTCTTAGTTGCATCGATGCTGAGTCGGTCGGTTTTGAGGCGGCTAACTCCGCCATCGCGAACAAATGCCATCGGCACATGTGTGTGGCCGAAGAAACAAACGGTGGTGTGTTGGTAGGTGAAGCTCGCCGCCGCGTCGAGGATGTTGAAGACGTAACCCCATTGCGAGGGCGTGTCGAGAGTCACATGGACAATCGTGAAATCGCGCACCTGGCGCTCGAAACGCAATTCGCGCAGCCAATCCTTGTCGTCTTCGGTCAGGTTGTCACGCGTCCATTGCATCGCGTGCTCGGCCAGCGGGTTGAAATCGCGTGATGACTCGGGCAGCGATGCTTGTTCGTCGTGATTACCTTTGACGATCGGGCAATCGAGCTCGCGCACGCGCTCGACGCACTCGTGCGGGTTGGCGTTGTAGCCGACTACATCGCCCAAACAAACGTAATCCGTGCAGCTCTGTTGGCCGGCGTCGTCCAGAACCGCTTCGAGCGCTTCGAGGTTGGAGTGAATGTCGCTGAAGACGGCGAAGCGCATGCTGTTCGTGGAGTGGTTAAAGCGTTGCAGCGTTAAAGCGGCGGGGCAACGGCGCACATTTAAGCATTGAACGCTTCAACTCTTCAACGCTTCAACCGATTCTGATCGGGAATTCGCTGGTCCGGAGGAATGTTGAGTTTGTCTTCGAGCAACTTCAGCCGCGAGATCAATGTCGGCAACCTTTCCTGCGGACCCATATCGTACAGTTGGCGCAACCGCGCGTAAGCTTCTTGCTCGCGGCCTTCGCAATACGAAAGCTCGTAAGCCGCAAAACGTTTGTCGTAGCTCGGAGCGCGAGGTAATCCCGCCGCCTTCGCGAAAAACTCCGCCGCGTGCTCATGGTCGTTGTATTTGTCTTTGTAGAGACGGCCGAGCACTTCATAGAGCTGCGGTTTGTCAGGGTTGTTCGCGATTCCCCGTTCGAGGAAATCTTTGCCGAGCGCGAAATATTCACGTTGCGCCTTTACGCGCAGCGCCAGTCGGGGCTGCGTTGGGTCCTTCATTGCTGCCACGCTCGCATTCCAAGCCATGTGCCAGGCAGCCATGTCCCAAAACAAGATCGAGCGCGGCTGCAACGTCGTGACTTGACGAAACAGCAGAAGGACCCGGCCCCATTCCGTCTGTTCCCACGCAACGTGCGCCTGAATGAACAGCACGTCCGCGACGGCGGCACGAAAACCGCTCAGCGCGGCAACAAACCCGAGCTGACCGAGTTTTTCGCGCAGATCGAGATTAAATTCGACGCCACGCAACCGCTCTTGTCGATGCTGCGCCGCGAGATCGCGCTCGATCGGCAGTTTGATTGCCCCGAAAAGAAGCAGCGCACATGACGTAATGACAAGGCGCGTCACAATTCTTTCCCGTAAAACACGAACGCGGCGAGGAAGGTGTAGATGGTCGTGTAGAAAACTCCGAGCGCAGCGGTTTTTGCAAACAGCGCCGCTGGAATGGCCGCGCCTGCGACGACGTCATCCACCAGATTAAACGACTGTAAGTCTGGAAAAATCAGCGCTACAAGCGCGAGAAATATGCGTGTTGTCCAGGTCGCCGCGTGTTCCTGCAGCCAGTACTCGCGCGCGGTCGCCTGCAGATGCCCAATGAAATAGACGAACACCATCACCACGATTGTGAAGATGCTTGTCGTGGCGAATGTCGAAACGAAAAGGGTCAACCCGGCGAGCAAGCACGCCTTCAAAAAAATCACTGTAATCCCTGGCACAAGATTGACATTCCAGGCTGAGGCGCGGACACCGCGCAAAGCGTCCTCCAGCTGTTCGTGTGGTGCCGCGCTCATTTGCCGCGCTGTCTCGTGCAACAACACCTGTTCGCGCGCATAAAGCACCGCAAGAAACATCGCGCTCATTACGATTGTGCTGATGAGGAGCAGCAGCAGCACGCCGGCAATTTTGCCGAGGATGTATTCGATACGCGGCACCGGCTTGGCCAGGATCGTATAGATCGTTCTGTCCTCGACGTCCTGCGGAATAAGCCGCGCCGTCGCGACGATCGCCAGCAACGAGGTGAAGATCGACATTGCTCCGAGGGAGACATCCTTCAGGATTTGGAACTCCTGTTGAAACGTCAGGCGCGCCACGAATATTGAGCTGCCGATGAGGAGCAGCGCGAAAATCAGCAGCACGTAAAAAACCCGCAGCCGCGTCAGTTCGGTCAGCGTATTTGTTGTAATGGCGTAAACCCGGCGAAAAGAAAACGCGCGGTGGCGAATCGCGTGCATCGTTAGATCTCCACCGATGTGCTGCCTGTCTGATTTCCTTGAGTCGCGTCGAGAAACAGGCGCTCGAGTGTCGTTGTCGAGGTCCGATGGGCGAGAACTCTCGCGTTCGACTTGGCAGCCACGGCCGTGATCTCGTCGATCAGTCGATCTGAAGCGTTCTCAAGCACGAGCTCGGTTTGGTTTTCAACCGCGAGCAGTTCATCGAGCCGGCCTTCGCGAACGAGCAGGCCGTTCGCCAGAATGCCGACGCGATCGCAAATCTCCTGCGCCTGCGCGAGCAGATGCGACGAGAGCAGGACGGTGATGCCGCGTCCGCGCAGACCGACAATCAAATTGCGAATGTCGCGCGAGCCGGCGGGATCAACCCCGGCCGTCGGCTCGTCGAGCACGACCAGCTTCGGCTCGTTGATCAGCGCCTGCGCCAGTCCAATCCGTTGCAACATGCCTTTGGAATATGTCCCGAGGCGGCGGTTCCGCGCGTTTGTTAAGCCAACCAGCTCGAGCAATTCGTCGACACGTTTCTGCAGCGCCGCGGCGCGTAGCCCGCAAAGCTTCCCAAAAAAACGCAAGGTCTCTTCGCCGCTGAGATATTTGTAGAAATACGGGTTCTCCGGGAGAAAACCGACCGCGGCGCGACTATCGACCAGGGTGCTGTCGCGGCCGAAAATCTCGGTGCGGCCGCGAGTGGGAGAAACTAAGCCGAGGATGATCTTCAGCGTCGTGCTTTTGCCAGAGCCGTTCGGTCCCAGTAAACCGTAAACTTCACCCGGCTCGACGCGCAGATTGAGGTCGCACACGGCGACGACTGATTGTCGATGCAGCGGGACCGGAAAAACTTTGGTCAACCCGCGAACGGCGACCGCCGCACCCGCCTCTGCGCCGCTACGGCGTGGCAGGTCAGTCATGGCAGATTTCGAAGCCGCGCGCCGCGACCAGCTGCTCCAACTTTTGTTCGGTGTGTTTGCGGATGTGACTCCGCAACTCACTATCCATTACGGCATCGAGGAATGCGCGCACCTCCGCGTCTTCACCGCTCACCCGCATCTCGACACGGCCGTCAAGCAGATTGCGCACCCAGCCGGTGACGGCGAAGCCTTTCGCGATGTTGCGCACTGTCCACCGGAACCCGACGCCCTGCACGTTTCCTTCAAAGAAAACCTGAAGCGACGTCATCGCTTACTTGTAAGAATAAACGAGACAGTAATTGCTCTCGGCGCCTTCAAGCAGATCGACGGCGACAAAGTACTGGCCGCTGCCGGTCGGGGAAAAACCGGCTGCCGCTTTCGCGCCGGAGTCATACTTTTCGGCCGGCACCTGCTTGCCACCTTCATCATAGAGATTGACCGTGATCTTCTTTGCCGGTTCAACCGCGCCGACTGAAAACCAATACTGATTCCCGGCGTAGAGATTGACCGCGATGAGCGCCATGTCATGCGGCCTGAGCAAGCCGCACCAATGGCCGTCACGCATCTTGAAGCCATCATTCGTAAACGCGCCTGCCAATTCGAGCGCATTTTTGCGCGCGTCAACTTCGCGATCACTTTGCGCCCAACCCGGCGAGCCGCACGCAAGCAAGATCGACAGTAACAAGATCGACAGCCGCAATTTCATCTCGCGTCGGGTTTGCCTTGAATGCTTTCAATGGTCCGGCCGACCGCTTCGTTGACTTTCCGGACCTCATCGGGAGTTGGTGCTTTGCCGGGCGCAAATGAAACGAGCTTTTCGATACTAACTAATTGGTCGTCGACGTGCTTCACTAACGGTTCGTCGCGCAGCTCCGGCGAAATGCCGTTCACTTTCGAATGGATGAAACTCACGAGTGCCGGCTGCCGCAGCACTTTCGCCGCGCGCTCATCGTAATTTTCCATGATGGCCGACGTAACCACCTGCGTACCGCGCAGCCAGCCGCCAACGCTGACGAGAATAATCAGGTCCTGATCGCTGTGCGTTTGCATCGAGGATTTGACTTCGTTTTGCGTCGCTTCGAGTTCTTCCTGAAGCGCGTCCCATTCGTCGTTCTCGGCAAAATCGTTCAGGCTATTGCCGCGCCGGAGCAGGTTCTCGCTAACGCCGAGTGCTTTCGAGAGCTTGATGATGTCGGAACCAATGTTCTTGACCTGCTGGCTGTCTTTCGCTTCCACGGCGACGAAACCGTCGGCGATTAACCCACCGAGGTTGAGCGCAATCTGCGCGCGGTTGCGATAGGTCATCGGAATCGGCTCACGGTATTGACCTGACCAGTTCGGCTTGCCCGGCTTTTCCAGCGCGGCGAAAAGTTCGCCCGGTGTCGGAATGCTGATCTCCTCGGCTTTAATCGCTCTGGCGAGTCTATCGGGCGAAAGACGGGCTGGCTCGGCGCCGATGACGCAGTAACAAGCGATCAGCGTTGCAATTGCAACAGCCCGCATGAGCCGTTTCACCCGCCACCCTAGCCGCCGACACGCGGAAATGCCAGCGCGAATCTTCAGTGCAGAAGTTGATTGTCACCGCCGCGGAACTGCACTAATCGAGTCGCTGCATGGGAAAAACGACCATCGCTGAAGTTCGCGCTCGCGAGATTCTCGATTCCCGCGGCAATCCCACCGTCGAAGTCGATGTGAGACTGGAGAGTGGCGGGCTTGGTCGCGCAGCAGTTCCGAGCGGCGCGAGCACGGGCGAACACGAAGCATGGGAGCTGCGCGATGGCGACAAACGACGTTATGGCGGCAAAGGCGTGTCACACGCGGTCGCGAGCGTGAATGAAAAAATCGCGCGTGAGATCAGAGGTTTGGACGCGCGTGACCAGGCGAAGATCGACAATCGCTTGATTGAGCTGGACGGTACGCCTAACAAGAACAACCTCGGGGCAAACGCGCTGCTCGGCGTCTCACTTGCCGTGGCGCACGCTGCAGCGGCCGCGGAAAATCTACCACTGTTCCGATATTTAGGCGGTGGTGAGGCACGAGTTCTACCAGTGCCGATGATGAACATTTTGAACGGCGGGGTGCATTCCGATGCGCCAATCGATTTTCAGGAATTCATGATCGTGCCGCGCGGCGCGCCGACTTTTGCCGAAGCGCTCCGTTACGGCGCGGAGGTGTTCCACACCCTTAAACGCGTGCTGCAGGATCGACATCTCTCCACCGCGATTGGAGACGAAGGTGGTTTTGCCCCGCAATTGAACTCGGCCGAAGACGCGCTCGAGACAATCGCAGCGGCGGTCGAGAAGGCCGGTTATTCGTTAGGCAACCAAGTCTTCATTGCGCTCGACCCGGCGTCGTCGGAGTTCTTCGACGCCGAGCGCGGGTGTTACGTGTTCAAAAAATCGGGCGGCGCGGAAAAATCTGTCGAAGAACTGATTCAGTACTATGTCGATCTTTGCCGCCGGTTCCCGATCATATCGATCGAGGATGGCTGCGCGGAGAACGATTGGGACGGGTGGAAAAAACTAACGGCGCGACTCGGCCACCAGATCCAGCTCGTCGGCGACGATCTTTTCGTCACCAATGTGAAATTCCTTCGCAGAGGAATCGAAGAGCACGTCGCGAATTCGATTCTGATCAAAGTAAATCAGATCGGCACGCTGACTGAGACATTAGCGACGATCGAACTCGCGAAAAAGAACAATTACACCGCCGTGATCAGCCACCGCTCTGGCGAAACCGAAGACACGACCATTGCCGATCTTGCCGTGGCGACAAATGCCGGCCAAATCAAAACCGGTTCGCTTTGCCGCAGTGATCGGGTCGCGAAGTACAATCAGTTACTCCGCATCGAGGAAGAACTTGGTGACAAGGCCGTTTACGGCGGTAAGCTGCGCTGAGGTGGAGCAGAGTTACGGCGATTTCCGAGCGCGTCGCGAAGCCACCGTTTGGCAGCGCCTTAATCGCGTCCTTGCGGTCCTGCTCGTTCTCGCCGTCTGGCTCGTTATCATCAGTCTGTTTGTCCCGCCTTACAAAAGGCTGATGCAGAGCCGCGCGGAGATTGATAATCTGCAAACCCGCGTTGATGAGCAGAAAAAACTGCTCGGCCGCCGAAGCCACGAAGTCACTCTGCTACAAACCGATGCGACGTACCTGGAAACAATCGCGCGCGATCGCCTCGACCTGATGAAGGAAGGGGAAACCATTTTCCGGCTCGAACCGACGCAGCCTGGGAAAGGCAGACCTCCCGCGCGGCCTTAGCTTTTGTCCAACAGCGCGCCGCTAGCCTGCTGTCATTCCGAGCGCAGCCGAGGAATCTCTTACTGTTAAAGCAACAAAGCGATGTCTCGGCTTGGCTCGACATGACAAGTTCGCGCGCCACGATATCTTAGGTGCCATGTCTAACGAGCTTGCGACAGTTGATGCCGAAGACTTAAAGTCTCGCCTCGGCGAGTTGCGGAGGTTTCTTTGACCTGCCCAGGCTCCAGCAGAATCTAACCGCGCTCGAGGCGCGGATGAGCGAGAAAAATTTCTGGGACAATCGCGAGCGCGCACAGGCTGATGTCGAGGAACTCTCGCGTCTGCGCTCGCTCATTAATCCATTTCACGAGCTCGAGCGCGAGATCAGCGATTTCGAGGCGCTGCAGCAACTCGCGACCGAGGAGCAGGACGAATCGCATCGCGTCCAAGCCGAGCGCGAGCTTGCGGCCGAGCACGAACGTTTGCTGCATAAGCTCAATGAATTCGAGCTGCGCCAGTTTCTCTCCGGCGAAAACGATCGGGCGAACGCGTTTCTCACCATCCACTCCGGCGCGGGCGGCACCGAGTCGTGCGATTGGGCCGACATGTTGTTGCGCATGTATCAACGGTGGATCGAGCGCAACGGTTTCAAATCACAGGTTATCGATGTTCAAACCGGCGAAGAAGTGGGTATCAAATCGGTGACGCTGCTTGTCACCGGCGACTACGCTTACGGCTACCTCCAAACCGAGCGCGGCGTGCACCGGCTCGTACGCATCTCGCCCTTCGACGCGAACAAGCGGCGCCACACTTCATTTGCCAGTGTCGATGTTGTTCCTGAAATCGCGGACACGGCGCCGATCGAAATCAATCTGGCCGATCTCGAGATCGACACCTTCCGGAGCGGCGGCAAAGGCGGCCAGAACGTGAACAAAGTTGAAACGGCTGTGCGCATCGTGCACAAACCGACAGGTATCGTGGTCGCCTGCCAGGCCGAGCGCAGCCAGGGACGCAATCGCGACCTCGCGCTGAAAATGTTGAAGGCGAAACTTTACCAGATCGAGGAGGACAAAAAGCGCGCCGAAATAGATCGACAATATGGCGAGAAAGGCGAGATCGCGTGGGGCAATCAGATCCGCTCGTACGTTTTCCAGCCCTATCAAATGGTGAAAGACCACCGCACCGGCGCCGAGACCAGCAACGTGCAGGAGGTAATGGACGGCAACATCGGGATGTTTATCCAGGCGAAATTGCGCGGCGAGAAAGGCAAAGAGTAGCGCAAGCCTTTGGCTTGCGAACGTGAGAATCGCAAGCGGGACGCTTACGCTACGTTTTCACGAGCTGCAGTCGAAACCGAGGATCGAACTCGCCGTGATTGTAGGCGCGACAGCATCGCAGGCAGGCGACCGTGCGACGAATGCGCCGCACCCGCGGAAACTCACGGCGGCAGTTCGGACAGCGATAGATGAACCGCGTCGGAAAAGTGCGCGCGGTAAACGGCAGGTTGTGACAACGTGCTTCATCGGCAATGCCCAAATCGACACACGCGTCGCGCCACTCGGGCCCGTGCGGCAGAATCCGACGGCGCCCGGCGCGAAACTGGGCGAGCAAATGCGCCAGC
>DASTDG010000151.1:0-2663 GCA_035710475.1 Chthoniobacterales bacterium
GCGCCTGAGCAGAAAGGTGGAAGGCGGCTTCGCCGGGAATAAACATCCAGACATTTCCTTTGCGCACAGTCGCAGTGGCCGTGAACGCAATCTGTTCCCACCAGTCATAGCTCAATGTCAGATTACCGGTCGTCACCGCGACATCCGTGTCGCTGAAGCAATTGCGCACGAACATGAGCCCGCTGCCCAGCCGCGCATGCACCGCGCCCTCTCGAATTCCTTCAACCATCACTTCACCGTTCTCGAGCTCGAGACGCGTGATCGTCGCCGTCTGCGGCAGAACGATCGAGTAATCGACTGTGCCAGACCGATCAGCCCAGCCCCACGTTCGCGGTGGCGGAAATTCAGTCCTTATCGATACTGCATCGGCTCGGACCACAATTTTCTGATCAAGTTTCTCCAGCCGCGCCACCGAATACGCTTTCTTGACCGTGTGCACTCGTAGCTCCGGCGAGTCCGAGCCATAAATGCAAATCGTTCCGTGCTGGCTCGTGACGCTGAAGTTCACCGAGGGATCGACGACGTAGGAAACATCGCTCGCCTGTTCGATCGGCTGCTTAATCCCTCCACTGCAAGCGCCGAGCAGAATCAGCGTCGAGACAAGCAGCCGTGCCAGCCGTCGTTGCTCATACCGAGCGGCGCGCCCGCTCTCAGATATAGCCAAGAGCCCGGAGAAAATCGATGGCGGCGACGGTGCCGATCGCGACGGCAATGCCCGAAGTGACAATCATCGCGGCAAAAAGAGCCGCCTCGGCGGCGAAGTGGTAAGGCGCTTCGTCCCGAAAATAGTCGCGGCTGATGCTCCGAAACGAGGAATGCGGCGCGCAATGGCCGCCACCAAGGTCGACATGTGGCGGCGTCTGATAATGACAATCGATAGACGGGAAACGCCGCGAGCGTCGAGCCATGCCGGCGTGGTAATCGCTAAAGCTGGGGATCGGTTTCATAAGGTCTTTGTCTCTCGCCAGTGGGATGCGTTCAATCCCGTCGCCGGATTCAAAGCTTCATCGGAAATCCACTTTGCACACCAGCAACTCCTATGCAAGCTGCCCGCCGCCTTGGGATGAAAAGAGTGGCGCGTTACGCCACGCAGCGCGAAGTTTGACACGTGCACAAAGTCGCGCGGCAGCGCCCAGATTGGGAGACGATCCGCGAGGATTTTCCCGTTCTTCGCCAGAACGTCCATGGCGAGCAATTGATTTATTTCGACAACGCCGCGACGACGCAAAAGCCGCGACCCGTCCTCGAGAGACTGCGGCACTATTACGAGCACGACAACGCCAATGTTCATCGTGGCCTCCACGAGTTGAGCTCGCGCGCGACGGCCGCTTACGAAGCGGCGCGGCAACGGGTCGCTGATTACATCGGCGCAGCCACTGCCGAGGAAATCGTCTTCACCCGCGGTACCACCGAGGCCATTAACCTGGTGGCGCAAGCCTGGGGCGGAAAGTTCATTCGGCCGGGCGCCGTGATCCTGCTCACTGAAATGGAGCACCACAGCAACCTCGTGCCGTGGCAATTGCTGGCCGAGCGCAGTGGCGCGCGCTTGCGTTTTGTTCCGGTGAACAAAGACGGCACGCTCGCGCTCGATCAGGTTGCGTCACTACTCACGCGAGAAGTGAAGCTGTTCGCCTTCACGCATGTTTCAAATTCGTTAGGCACGATCAATCCCGTAGCTGAGCTTTGCGAGCGAGCCCATGCCGCCGGCGCCTTGACGCTGATTGATGGCGCGCAGAGCGCCGGCCATATGCCCGTCGACGTCCAGGAATTCGGCTGCGACTTCTATGCATTTTCCGGTCACAAAATGTGCGCGCCCACCGGCATTGGGGCGCTCTACGCCCGCGCCGAAATCCTGGATGCGCTTCCGCCGTGGCACGGCGGCGGCGAAATGATCGTGAGCGTGGCGCTGGAAAAGAGCGTCTTCAAAAAAGCGCCACATCGGTTTGAAGCCGGCACGCCGAACATTGCTGGCGCGATCGGCCTGGCGGCGGCGATCGATTACATCGACAACATCGGCCGGGTCGCCATTTTCGAGCACGATGCGGAACTCGCGACCCATGCTGTTGAGCAATTGGCCGACTTGCCCGGCATGCGCGTGCTTGGACCGTCTGGCCAGCGCGGAGCGATCGTCGGCTTCGTCATGGATTCCGTGCATCCGCACGACCTCACAACATTTGCCGATCAGCGCGGGCTCGCCTTGCGCGGCGGCCATCATTGCAACCAGCCGTTGATGCGAAAGTTCAATCTGCCGGGCACCGCACGCGCGAGTTTCTATTTCTATAACACGAAAGAAGAAGTCGATCGCATGATCGACATCCTGCGCGACGCGGTGCGTTTCTTCTCATGAGCATCGAACTCGAAGAGCTGTATCAGGAAATCATCCTCGATCATTCCCGACGACCGCGGAATTTCGGCGAACTACCGAATGCGGCGGTGGTCGTGCACGGCGACAACCCGGCGTGCGGCGACGAAATTCATCTGGCGGTTCGCTTCGGGGACGACGGCTCACTGCAAGACATCAAATTTACCGGCCACGGCTGCGCCATCAGCCAAGCATCGGCATCAATGATGACCACGAAGCTCAAGGGAAAAAGCCGAGATGAGACGATGTCGATCTTGCACAAGTTTCGCGATCTGGTGACCGGCGACGGCGAGACACCACC
>DASTDG010000152.1:0-9663 GCA_035710475.1 Chthoniobacterales bacterium
GATTCAGGCGCGCGCTGACGCGCCCGAGCAAATCGCGCGCGCGATCAACGAGACCCGTCGCGCCATTCAGCCGTGCAAACGCTGCGGCTACTTCACCTCCGATGAGATCTGCGACATCTGCGCCGATGCGTCGCGTGCGGCCGACATTCTCTGCGTCGTGGAACAGCCCACCGACATTCTGCCGCTCGAGAAAACCGGTGCGTTCGGGGGACGTTACCACTCGTTAGGCGGCCGAATTTCTCCGCTCGATCACGTCGGCCCGGAGGATTTGCGCATTAAGGAACTGCTCGACCGGATCGACGCCGAAAAATTCTCCGAAATTATTTTTGCGCTCGCCGCCGACGTGGAAGGCGAGGCGACGACCAATTACATTGTCGATCTTTTGAAAGACAAACCGCTCACTTTGACACGAATCGCCCGTGGCATTCCCGCTGGCGGTGGCCTCGAATCGGCCGACGAGCTCACACTGTCCGCCGCGCTCTCAGGGCGGACGAAGGTCCGGTGAAGCGTGAAGAGTTGAAGCGATAGGGCGCCGCTTTAACGCTTCAACTTTTCAACGCTTCAACGCTGCGCTAATCTTTAGTGCAATGTCCTGCGCTAAAATCGATCCGGCGCTCCACCAGCCAAATAAGCCGCCATGGATCAAAGTGCGTCTGCCTTCGAACCCCGTTTTCTTTTCGACCAAGGCGCTCATTTCCGATCTGCGGCTGCACACCGTCTGCGAAAGCGCGCAATGTCCGAATCGCTGGGAATGCTGGAGTGCCGGGACGGCGACGTTCATGATCGCGGGGGACCGCTGCACGCGCGCGTGCGGGTTCTGCGCCGTCACGACGGCCAGGCCTTTCGCGCTTGAAGAAGATGAACCGCAGCGGGTGGCCGAAGCGGTGCAGCGCATGAAGCTAAAGCACGTCGTCATTACGGCCGTCGCGCGCGACGATTTGAAGGACGGCGGCGCAAATCATTTCGCCCGTGTGATCACCGCGATTCGGGCGATGGATCCGTCGATCATTCTCGAAGTGCTTGTGCCCGATTTCCACGCCCAAGACTGGTGCATCCAGGCCGTGCTTGACGCCGCGCCGGACATTTACAATCACAATTTGGAAACAGTCGAGCGGCTGACGCCATTTGTTAGGTCGCGCGCCAAGTACCGGACGTCGCTCCGGGTTTTGCAGCGCGCAAAGGAGTTGTCGCCGCGGATCGTGACGAAAAGCGGCGTCATGCTCGGGTTGGGAGAAACGGAGCCGGAGCTATTCCAAACGATGGACGACCTGCGCGATGTCGGTTGCCAGGTGTTAACTATGGGTCAGTATCTGCGCCCGACGCCGAATCATCTGCCCGTGGTAGAGTACATCACGCCCGAGCAGTTTGAGCTGTATGGCCAGATCGCGCGCAAGAAAGGTTTCGAGCATGTCGCGTCGGGCCCGCTCGTCCGCAGCTCCTACCACGCCGCCGATTTTCATCCGGTCGTCCGCTGACGATGGAGCACCCCGGCGCGGCAAGATCGACAATCGCCGCAGTCATCCCGGCGTTTAACGAAGAGAAGCACATCGCGGACGTCGTCCGGCGCACGCGTGCGAAGATCGACAATGTGCTGGTGGTCGACGATGGCTCGGGCGACGCCACGGCGGAGCGCGCACGGGAAGCGGGCGCAGATGTGTTCGTGCATCCGGACAACCGCGGTAAAGGCGAAGCAATTCGCACCGGGCTGCGCCATTGGTTGGATCGACACTTCGAGTGGATCTTCATTCTCGATGCGGACGCGCAACATCGCCCGGAAGAGATTGACCGGTTCGTTGACGCGACCAGCTCGTCGTCAGAACCACGGCTCATCCTCGGCAATCGCATGAACGACGTGAGCTCGATGCCACTCGTTAGGCGAATTGTGAATCGCTACATGAGCAAGAGAATCAGTCGCGTCTGCGGTCAACAAATTCCCGACACACAGTGCGGCTTCCGCATGTTACATCGACAATTGATCCCGCATCTGCTCAACGGCGCAGACCGGTTCGATTACGAGACGGAAATGCTCATCGTCGCCAGCCGCAAAGGTTTTCGCATCGACTCCGTCGCGATTAGTACGGTTTACTCCGACGAAATCAGCAGCATTCACCCGGTGCGCGATACGCTCCGCTTCGTCCAACTAATGCGGCGGTACAAAAATCGCGGGCCGGACAGCGGTGGAGGTGCCGCCGCGGTTAGATGAGCCCGCGCTTGCGCAAGTCGCCAAGGTTGCCGCCGGCGGAGCGTTCGACCATGTCGATGGTGAACTTGAGGAGGCAAACTTCCCACGCGTCGTCCACGCCGTGGATAATGGCGCTGAGCGGTTGATCGGCATTTTCGACGCGACGTTTTGTGCGAGTGATCACGGCGTTGAGCGAATCGCGGATCGTTTCCTCGGTCACATCGGTTTTTCGGAATTGAAACCCGTAGCGTAACACGGCAATGTCCCGCAGGTTTTCGCGCAATTGTTCAGCGTAGCGTTGCGCCTTTTCGCCGAAGCCTTCGAGCAACAAACGCCGGAAATGCTCCGGCGTGAGGATCTGCGGGCGTTCGGCCTGTATTTTTCCGTTGCGCACCCGGACCTGATCGACGCGGTCCATCAATTCGGAGATGAGATAAAAATGAAAGCTGGTGCTGCCGAAGGTCGCGATTTGTTGCTCGGGCGCAACGATCACCTGCGTGTTTTCGATCGCGTAATGAAAGTCGTCCTCCTTCATGCTCGCCTAACGAAACATAGAAGATCGGACTCTTCGCGGCAAATCCGTAGCGGCGGTGTCTGACCGCCGAAACCTGCCCGCTATTACGGCGTCGCCGTGGGCCGTTGTGATTCTGGAAACAGGGAGAGAAATTCGGCGTAACCTTTCGCCTGCATTTGTTCGACGGGAACGAATCGCAACGCCGCCGATTCAATGGCGTAGCGTTTGCCGGTCGGTGGCGGCCCATCGTTGAAAACGCGACCGAGATGCGAGTTGCTCCGTTTGGCACGGACTTCGACGCGCTGCATACCGGCCGACGTGTCAATTGTTTCATAAAGGCGCTCGGACGAAATCGGTTTGGTAAAACACGGTCGGCCGGTGCCGGCGTCGAACTTGTCGGTCGAACTGAAGAGCGGTTCGCCGGTGATAACATCCACGTAAATCCCCGGCTTGAAGTTGTCCCAATACTCGTTGCGGAACGCCGTCTCGGTGGCGCCCTGGCGGGTGACGCGGTACTGCTGCTCGGTCAGTTGCACGCGCAACTGCGACTCGCTCGGCACCGGTTTGAGGTAATTGAAAGTGCCGGCGCGCTTTTGCACTTCCTGTTTGTGGCCGAGAAAGAAGAAACCTGCGATGACAGCCAGCGCTCCGAGCAGGCCAAGCCACAGAGTCAGGTGCGTCGTCCACTTCGAGGGGTGATGGATTCTGCGGGCGGGCGGTTTGGTCATTTCCTGAATGGATAATTCACTCATTGGCCGGTCAGTTCGTCTGGCGAATGCGCAGGCGATGTTAGAGGGACTTCTCTAGTATATCGCAGCGGCGCTGCCCGCTGGTTGGGCGGCGCATGCATCTCTCCCACCCTTGAACTGACTTTTACTTCTTCTTCTCGAACAGGGCGAGGTAATCGCCGTAGCCTTCTTGTTTCAATTTCTCGACCGGAATGAACCGCAGCGCGGCCGAATTGATGCAAAAGCGCTGGCCGGTCGGCGCAGGTCCGTCCGGGAAAACGTGTCCCAGATGCGAATCACTTTTCGTTGAGCGAACTTCTGTCCGTTCCACGCCGAGCGTGCGATCCGATTTCTCCGCCACGCGCGCTTTGTCGATTGGCTTGGCGAAACTCGGCCAGCCCGTGCCGCTGTCGAACTTGTCGAGCGAACTGAAGAGCGGCTCACCGCTCACAACATCGACATATATGCCGGCGCGGTGCTCGTTCCAATATGCGTTCTGAAACGGCGGCTCGGTGCCGCACATCTGGGTGACGTGATATTGCTCGGGCGTGAGTCTTTTGCGCAGATCTGCGTCTGACGCTTGGCCGCTCTTTTCGCTGCTGCTCGCTGGGTTCATCATGGCTGGTGTCTGGCTGGCCGGTTCATCCTTTCTCTGTGCGCCGGCATGGTTGAGGAAGATCAAAAGACCGAGCAATCCCACAAAAACAAAGGCGCAGAAGATCAACATTCCGCGCGAGGGTGGCTTCGGCCGTTGGGGAAACTGGATCACGTGCAAAAATACGCGATGTCGTGTCATCGCAACACGGAAATTTCTCCGCAATCAACCACGAATGGACACGAATGGACACGAATTACAGGACAATGCGTTCCCATTCGAGCTTGGGATGTTTGCAGTTGAGGATCACTCCGACGCGTAACTTGATGATGCGCACGTAAACAGGGCGGAGTCGGTAATAGCCCAGCGTTTTAACGCTGGGCCCTAGGTATTCGCCAGGGTCAGAGTCCCAACAGGGACGAAAGAATCAATCAGTCATCCGCGCGTCGTAGTCCGAGCCATGCTTGCGCAGCATGGCCTGAAATTCTTCGCGAAACGATTTGGTCCGATGATGCTCAGCCTGGTTTCGGATGTAGGCGACAGTGGCGTCGATTCCGGAAATACCGATGCTGAACGCCGCGTATCCTTCCTGCCATTCGAACGACCGCATATGCGCAAATGTTTCGTGAATCCATTTCGAAGAATTTCCTTTGAGGAGCTGAATCGCCTTTGCCACCGATAATGTCGGGGGCAAGGAAACAAGCATGTGCACGTGATCAGCAGCACCTCCGATCGCAAGTGCCCTCATTTTGTTTTGTTTCGCAATTCCGCCAAGGTACGGCCACAGCCTTTCGCGCAGTTCCGCAGTCAAAGTGTGCTCTCGATTTTTCGTGCTCCACACGAAGTGAATCACGCAGCTGTTGAATGAATGCATGCGTCTGCCGTCCCTGCCGGGACTCGACGTGCTATATCATGACTGAACCCAGCGTTAAAACGCTGGGCTACTCTCGATCGCGCATCCGACGATCTGAAACACCTCCTGTTTGTACGAGAGTTTCTCTGATTCGTGTGCATTCGTGTCCATTTGTGGTTAATCCTGCCGACCGGCTTCGGGCACACGGATGTAGCGCCGGAACACGATCAAGCCGAACGGCGCGACCGACGCCGCCAGCGCAAAGATCAACCACATGATTCCGGAATGCCGCGGCCCGCGTTCGGGACAAAACGCCGCGAGGATCCATCCCGCCGTTCCGACGAGAAGCTTGCCAATGAGGAATGGAATATAGGCGAGCGCTCCGTAAGACGCTTCCTGCCCATGCGGTGCGATGGCAGCGGCGTACTCGTAAACTCGCGGCGAGTAGAAAGCTTCACCGACGGAGAACACGGCCAAATAGAGCGCTGCCATCACGTAGTATGGATGAATACTTCCGCGGACTCCCAGGTAAGTGTGCCCAAGCCATTGCCCAATCGGGCCATTTGCCGCCGCTTGAAACCATTCTGTAGGCAGCGCCATCACGAAAACTCCAGCCGCACAAATAATCCCGCCGATGACGACCATGCGATAGGCGGCGAACCGTTGCGTCAGCGCGCCGACTATCGGCACCAGCACGATGATCAGGATCGAATTGATCGCAGCAATTTTACCGACCGGCGCGTGCAGCCCGAGCTCACGATCGCCAAATTTCGGAAACACGTAATCCATCTGGAGAAAGATGGCTTTGAGGAAACCGATGAAGAGAAAGAAAGCCAGAAGGCGATAGAAACCAGACTGGCCGAGCAATTTCCGAAATAGCTGCGCGGTCTCCTCGGCACTTTGCCGTACCGTTTGTCCGATGCGGCTCCAGAACCCGGGCACGCTCCGGCGTGCTTCGGTCGGGATTGCGGCCTTCGAGTCGCGACGTAGCAGGTAGATAACCGGAAAGAGCACGAGCTCGAAACCGAGACTGACGAGAAATAGTTGCTGGTGAGTGGTCGGTTCAAAACCAAACAGGCTGAACCGCAAATCCAGCTGCCGGATGTAGTCGAATATCCAGCCGGCGGCGATATAGCCGACGTTCATCACCATGTAGATCACGGAGAACGACATCGACCGCTGCGCTGTCGTCGAGTAGCGGCGTGTGGCGGCAAGCAGTACCGGCGTTCCGAGCGCCTCGCCCACCGCGAGCGGAAGAACGCCGCATGCGAGCGCGAGCGACGGATTCGTCGTCAGCACCATTACGCTGCGCGCGACGGTGCAGATGGCTACACCGAGGAAAAATGTGCGGCGCAAACCGATCGCGTCTGTGAGTGAGCCCGCCAGCAAGGTGAACACGGTCATGGCCGGCGCCCAAACCCAGCCCACCAAAGCTCCCGCTGCCTGGTCGCTAAAGCCGAGGTCCTTTGACAGCCAAAGGACCATCGTTTTGTTCGTGATCGAATAGGCGGTGTAAATGAGAAACTTGATCAGGAACGTGAGCCACAACTCCCGCTGCGCGCCGCGCAGCACCGTGAACTTGGCGATAAAGCCGTGAACTCCTGCCGGCGCGATGGGCGTGACAATCTCTTCTGCGGGTAAGGCTTTGGTTGCTTCGGCCACGATGTCGATCTTGCGCTACAACATGTTTGCCACAAACTCCCGCGCGTCGAACGGCGCGAAATTGTCGATCTTTTCGCCGGTGCCGATAAAACGCGTGGGCATCCCCAGCTCAGCTTGAATCGCGACTACGATTCCGCCTTCGCCGCTGCCGTCCAGCTTTGTGACGATCAAACCGCTCAGGCCGAGCGCTTGATTAAATTCGCGTGCCTGATTGAGCGCATTGCCGCCGGTCGTCGCGTCGATGACGAGCAGCGTTTCGTGTGGCGCGTCCGAATCGAGTTTGGCCAGAGTGCGTTTCACCTTTTGCAGTTCCGCCATGAGGTTGCTTTTCGTGTGCAATCGCCCGGCCGTGTCACACAAAAGAAAGTCGACCTTCTGTTTGGCCGCTTTCTGGTAAGCATCGTAACAAAGCGCAGCCGGATCCGCGCCATACTGGCTGCGCACCATCTCGACACCCAGCCGCTCCGCCCAGATGCCAAGCTGCTCGATCGCTGCGGCGCGAAATGTGTCCGCCGCGGCGAGCAAAACTGAATGTCGATGTTCGAGTAGAAAATGCGCCAACTTCGCTGTTGACGTGGTCTTGCCCGTTCCATTGACGCCCAGGATGAGCACGACGGCGGGCCTTCCTCTTGCCGCGCGCAGCGGCTCCGCCCGTTTCGGCAGTACCTTGAGAATCTCTTCGCGGGCGACTTCGATGACATTGCTGACTCCGAGCAGCGACCACGCTTCGTGCTCCTTGGCGCGCTCGATGATGCGCATCGTCAGCGGCACGCCGAGATCCGCTCGAATGAGCGCATGCTCGAGTTCGTCCCAATCGATTGGCTTGTTTGCGAATGTCTGCGCAAGCGTTTCGAGAAACTTCATTCTGTCATGTCGAGCGGAGTCGAGACATCTCTAATTATAAACAGTGAGAGATTCCTCGACTTCGCTCGGAATGACAAAGAGGAAGATCGACAGTTACTGCTGCGGTGGTCCTTGCCTAACGAGCGGCTCGCGCGCCGGTCGGTTTAGCTCTTTACGAACTCGGTCCAGAATTCCGTTCACGAATTTCCCGGATTCCGCGCCGCCGAACGTTTTCGCCAGCTCGATCGCTTCGTTGATCGAGACGACCGGCGGAATGTCGTCACGATAGAGCATTTCGTAGATGGCGAGTCGCAGCACGTTACGATCGACCGTTGAAATGCGATTCAGGTTGTAGTTCTCGGCGTATTTGCCGATGCGCTCATCGATCTCCGGCAGGTGCTCGCCCATTCCTTCGATCAGCGGCTGCGCAAACTCGCGCACGCTCGGCTTCACCGGACAGAAGTCCCAAAAGTCTTCGAGCTTCTCCGGGCCGGCGCCGTGCTGAAGATCGCGCCAGAAATGATATTGAATCGCCGCTTCGCGCGCGCGTCGCCGTTTACCCATGTTTTTTACGGCGCAGATTCGAGATCGTCCGGGCGATTTCCACGGCCGCGCCTGCCGCTTCCGTCCCGCGATTGATTTTCTCGCCCAGACAACGCTCGCGTGCCTGCATTTCGTTGTCAAAGCTCAGCACCGCATTTATCACCGGCACACCACGATCCACCGCGATCCGTTGCAAAGCGTCTGTCACCGACCGGCTCAGATTCTGCGCGTGATTCGTTTCGCCCTTCAAAATGACTCCACAGGCGATGATCGCGTCCGCTTTGTTCCGCGACGCCAGTTCTCTCACGACAACCGGAATTTCGAACGCACCCGGCACCCGCTGGACTGAAATGTTCGCGCCCGGTGCGAGGGCCCGCAGTTCTTCGGTCGCGTGACAGACCATCGCATCGACGTAATAGGAATTAAACCGACTCGCCACGACTGCGAACTTGTGTGGTCGAGCACTGCGGCGGGCGGGACGCGGAGCAGTTTTCGACATGCCCAGCTAGCAACCATCGACAATCGCTCGAGTGCGATTGGTCGTCACAACGCGTGGCCCAGTTTCACTTTCTTCGTCTCGAGGTAGCGCACGTTGTGCGGGTTCGCTTCCGCGCGAATCGGCACCTGTTCGATCATCTCAAGCCCGTAGCCTTCTAGGCCGACCACCTTCTTCGGGTTATTCGTCAGGAAGCGGAACTGGCGCACGCCGAGATCAAACAGGATTTGCGCGCCGAGACCGTAATCGCGCAGATCGCTCGGGTAACCGAGCTTCGCGTTGGCTTCCACCGTGTCGAGACCTTCCTCCTGCAATTTGTAGGCATGGATCTTGGCGGCCAGACCGATGCCGCGGCCTTCCTGCCGCATGTAAACCAGAACACCGTTGCCTTCCTCAGAGATTTGGCGGAGCGCGGCGTGCAACTGATTACCGCAGTCGCAGCGCTTCGAGCCGAACACGTCACCCGTGAGACACTCGCTGTGCACCCGCACCAGCGTCGGCTTATTCTTGTCGATCTTACCTTTGACTAGCGCAAGATGATGCATGCCGTCCAACTTCGAACGATATAGGTGCAACTCGAAATCGCCGTAATCGGTCGGCAGCTTTACGACCTGCTCGCGTTCGACGAGTTTCTCCCGTTTCCGGCGATGCGCGATCAAACTCTGGATCGTGCAAATGCGCAGTCCGTGTTTTTTCCGGAACTGCATCAGCTCCGACAATCGCGCCATCGTCCCGTCGTCGTGTAAAATTTCACAAAGCACGCCGGCCGACTGGAGTCCGGCCATTTGTGCAAGATCGACAGCTGCTTCGGTATGACCGGCGCGGCGCAAAACGCCGCCGTCTTTCGCGCGCAGCGGGAAGACATGACCCGGCTGCGCCAAGTCGTCTGGTGTCGAGTGGGCGTTTGCGATTGCGAGGATCGTTGTCGCGCGGTCGTAGGCGCTAATGCCGGTGGTCACGCCGCGTGCGGCATCCACCGAAACCGTGAAATCGGTCCGTTGCGCCTCACGATTTTGCGCCACCATTCGCTGCAAGCCGAGCTGCTCGGCGCGGTCGTTGGAAATTGGCACGCAAATCAGTCCGCGGCCATGCGTCGCCATGAAGTTGACCGCTTCGGGGGTGACCTTCTCCGCCGCCATCACCAAATCGCCCTCGTTCTCGCGATCAGCGTCGTCGGTCACGATGACGATGCGGCCTTTGGCGATATCGCTCACCACATCGTCAATCGCGTCGAACTGGAAAGTCTG
>DASTDG010000153.1:0-9777 GCA_035710475.1 Chthoniobacterales bacterium
TCGGTATTTCACGTCCTCAGGTGTTAGCGCCGGGATGGACATGACATTAGCCGTAATCGCGAAGCTGTGTGGCCGAGAAAAGAGTTTGGAGATCGCAAGTAGGGCGGAATACGAGTGGCACGAGGATAGTTGCTGGGATCCGTTTGCCGCTGGCGTTGAGGTGTGATTGAAAAGGCTAACAAGGCTGCAGCGAACCGGCACTGAGCGTTCCCATGTAGTTAGTTCCTCGACCTTGCGGCGACGTGCGCTGTCAGGCGCGGTCGCTGATCTTGTGTCTCGTTAGACCCACATGCTTGCGCTGATAAACAGGAGCCTGTCGTTGCTGGTTTATCTCGGCTACATCGCTGCTGCATTCGCTCGAGGCGGAGGTCGTGTTGCGTTGACACTCGCGATTCTTCTTCTTCTTCCTGTGGCTTGCATTTGGTTTCCCCGACCGCTGGGCGATTACGCCGGAACGATCTGCGGCCAGTTCGTTACGTCTTCGACCCCTGCGTTTTTAGTTTGCGCGGGCGGTTGGCTCGTCCTCGTCGGCGTGCCTCTGATCGCTTACGCATTATCTGTCGCACCGTGAACAGGTCTAACCAATCGCTGGAGCCAACCGATAATCGAGAAGAGGACGAAGGATGAATTATGAACGATAAGCTCGCCGCAGTTTACCCGCCGGGGCGGGCCAGCGGTGGCTCAGCTTCGTCTCGTTAGATGAGAAGCGTCATGCGGACGTTTCCCTGTGTCGCCAGCCGTCGCTGCGTTTTGCGCTTGCGTTTGTGCGACGCACCCAATACAAGGCACGTGCGTCCGAGGCTCTGAGGCAGCCTTAGTTACGCGAATCGAAAAACAACCAAAGACCATAAATGAAGAAAACACATCTGCTCTTAGGAATTACGCTGGCGTGGGCTTTGACCAGCATCTGTTCGGCACAAACAACGACAACTTCCTCCTCCACCGCGACCGCAGGCAGCACTGCTCCTTATACCGAAGGGCCAGTCTGGACGATCACGATGGTAAAAACCAAACCGGGGATGGACGATGATTACCTCAAGACCCTTGCCAAGATATACAGGGAGACCAATGAGGAAGCGAAGAAGCAAGGCCTTATCATGGATTATAAGATCATGCTCGGTGATGCCGCGACTCCGCAGGATTTCAACATCCTGCTCATGGAGGAGTACAAGAATATGGCAGCACTTGACGGGTTGCGAAATAAACTCGACCCCATCAATGCGAAGATCATCGGGACCGAGGATGTGCAGCGCCAAGGCGCAATCAAGCGGATGGAGATTCGCGAGATCATGGGCGGCAAGCTCATGCGCGAAATTACTCTAAAGTAAGGCAAACCTACAGATCAAGATGGCGGCTCTTGAACACCGGAGCCGCCGTCCCTTCGACGGCAGTCGTCAGCTCATCTAACCAGACGCTGGCAGCCAACCCGCCACCTCGTTGATCCCGACCGATTTTATGCACGCTCTTGACTGCAAGGTGCTGGGTGGCCGAGCTTGTGTCTCGTTAGACCTACAAGTCGGGCGCATAATCAACGAGCAAGAGATTGAGCACGATGTTTTGAGTGCTACTGATACGGTTTGGCGGAAAGTTTGGGTTAGTGTCGCGATAACCGTTGCGTTCATCGCTACCACGATTCTGTTAGTCAGTGTTCCTGCGTCACGCTTCACCGGCCCTGCAGTGAGAGAGTATGCCGCAGGGATTGCGCGCGTCATTGTCGGATTGATCGTGATCGTTACAATTCGGCAACGGCATTGGGCCTCTAACGCGCTCCGTCCACCGTCGCCACGGTCGTGGGCGATGAGAACGCGGTCGGTTCGCGAGCTTCCGGCCCGACAGTCATTGCAGCACGTGCTGAGGCGATGGCTCAGTTAATCATCATTGGTTATCGGTTATCGGGATTCAGTTGCGCTCTCACAAGAGTGCCTGAACTTGCTCTCACAAGACCTATCAAACCTCCACTGCTCACTATTGCACTTCTGGCGGCAATTTCTGCCGTCGCGGTGCAGAACGCGTCTTCGTCCCCAGCTCCATTTTACCGGTACACAGATAAAGCGCTTGCCATTTATGCACCGCCACCCAAATATCCTACTGATCAGCGAGGAAGACGTCCGACAGGTCGCGGCATTGTCGTCATGGAAGTCGACGAGAAGACCGGCTGGGTCACTTCGGCGAAAATGGAGAAGAGCACCGGCAGTAAACTTCTCGATGATGCGGCTCTTGAAGCGTTCAAGCAATGGCGATTTCGGCCTGGCACTGTTCGGCGCGTCCACTCGCCCATCAGTTTTGAGCATCGAGCGCAGCCGCAATAGCTCTAACCAACGCCTCGGCAGCGCTAGTCAAGCTCCGTCTCGTCACATGGTAACTCCAGCAGATTATCCAAGAGTAATTACAGCATTGCTTGGCTACCTGGTGTTTACCTACGAGGGCTGTCGCCAACTTTACCGCGCGAGGCACGTGGATCGATTGGAGCGAGAGGGGAAGATGTCGCCGACTTCTGCAACGCGTGTTCGCAAGAGACCGTGGTGGGGTTGGGGCTCATCGCAGGGGGCATCGCTTTCCTTTCGCCAATTTATTCAACGTCCGACGCCAAAGCTCGCTCCCGGCGGCGCATTGCATTGGCTATCCCGTATCGCAGTGAGTTGACTGCAATTTTAAACGCGAAACGTGAACGGAAGCCGGACACGCACTCCTACCGGCTGACCGTTTTTGCGCGCCGGCGTGAACTTCCATTGCTCGACGGCAAGAGCGGCCTCCTGCCCAAAAGCGAGCGCTCTCGCCGCGACAATCCGGATCTGACTGGTTGAGCCGTCAGGCTCGATATTGAACTCCAGCAGCGCGTAGCCCCAATGCTGCGTGCGAGCGTACTGCACTGGATAACGCGGCGCGTAGCCATGCACGAATTGCGGTGGCGTGTCGTATTCGCGCCGCGGGGTGAGTACCTGCATAAAAGTTCTCACCTGGTCCGCGGGCATGGGGTTGCCTTCGAAGGCAAGCCGCTCGCTTGCACAACCGCAAAGCAACAGGCTGAGCGCGGCACCAATTGGTTTGATCGACAACCGAGCGCGCGACACCGCAATCATGCTATTCAGTTCGGCTATCCAGATAGAGACTAACAAAGGCGATGCCGACGAGCGGCTGGAGCAGGCGTTGCAATAGGCCAAGCGCGAATCGCAGCAGGTCAAAGCCGCGAGCTTGCTGGGCAGCGGTGAGTTTTTGCAAAAGCAGTTGTGGATCCTGGCTCGTCAAAAATTGATTGGAATAAGTCACAATCGTCGGCCAATCCTGCAGAATCGCGACGATGAAGACAAACCCAAACCAAAGCGACGCGATAAAGACCCCGCGCCACATCGGCCGACGATACCAGGGCCGATCGCGACCGCTGCGCGCGAGTTCTTTGCTCTGCCGCAACGCGTCGGCGACGCCGGCGTTTTCCAGCACGGCGTACTGCTGCCAAAACAGCACATTGATAAAGAACCGGCCGAACAACCAGACCTGCAGCACGAGCAAGCCAAGCGCGAACACTGCCGCCAGCAACGAATTCGGCGCAACCAGTGGTACCGCGGCGATACCGACGCCAAATACAATGAGCAAAAAGAACACGCCGTAAACGAACACACAGCCGGCCGCGACGCGTGGCCAGTAACGAACTGCCTCGTTCAGAGCCTGGAACAAACCGAGCCGGCGTCCCGCAGCAAATTCCGCGGTCATAATTTGAATGGCGGCAATGTAGATCGGCCACAGCACCATGCTGAGCACGAGCATGCAAAAGCCAAACGCCGCCGCGATTAGACTCGCAACATCGGCTTTTGCATTTGATGTCGTGTGAATGAATGCGGCCGCCAGTTGACCACACACCGACGGCAAAACGATCAGCAGAGCGAGTCCGGCGAATTGCCACAAGCCGGCGCCATAGATCCGCAGCGTTTCTGCGATCAGCTGAATGAACGTGCGGCTTTGCGGCAAAGGCGGCGGCGTCAGCCGCTGTGCGTGCGCGGCAGCGCTCGACAGCTCATCAAAGAGGCCTGGCACGTCCGCGGCTGTCGTCCAAGCGTCGACATCAGTGCGCCGCACCGGATTTGTCGCGACGACCCGGCCTTCGTACTTCCACTCGCGCAGTGTCTCCAGATCCGCCGGCCCATACTCCCTTTCTCCTACGCGGACGAACCATTGCTCCGGCATGCCCTTGATCATCCCGCATGCAACAGCCAGAATCCAGCAGCCGCTGACCGATGAAACTGCTCCTGATCGATGGACATTATTACGTCTACCGGTCGTTTTTCGCGATCCCGAACCTGTCGAATTCCAAAGGCGAACCAACGAACGCGATTTTCGGGTTCACCAAGACGCTCCGCTTGATGATTAAGCATCTGCGGCCGGAACTCGGCGCGGTATTCTGGGATGAAGGCATGCCGGAGCGCCGCGTTCAGTTGCAGCCAGCCTACAAGGAAACGCGCAAAGAAATGCCGCTGCCCATGGTGCCCCAGCTCGAATTCATCCAGCAAAAGCTGACTCGGCTGCTCGGGTTCAAAAACGTGTCGCTGCCTAATTCCGAAGCTGACGACCTAATGGGTTGCTACGCAATCGCCGCGTGCAAGGGCGGCATCGAAGTGGTGCTCGCCACCAATGACAAGGACCTGTTCCAACTGGTGGGCCCGTGCGTAAAAGTCTACACCACCGCGAAGCCGGACCTCGCCTCGCCAAAAGACGCTTTCGCGCTCCTTGGCGAAGGCGAAGTGACGAAAAAATGGGAAGTGCGGCCGAAGCTTATCGGCGACGTGCTTGCCCTGACTGGCGATTCAGTGGATAACATCCCGGGGATCGGCATTGGCCGGAAAACAGCCGCGGCCCTGATCCGTGAATTTGGCAGCCTTGAGAACCTCCTCATCAAGATCGACAATGTGAAAAGCCAGCGCACCCGCGAGAAGCTCCTCGCGGCAGGCGATCAGATCCAGCAAAACCGGCGGATGGTTGAGCTGGATTGCGACATGGAACTGCCAATCCCCATCGATGAGCTGCGGATTCAGCCGGACTATCCCGGTCTCATCGCGGCTCTAGAGAAATGCGAGTTTAAATCACTTTTACAGGAGGTGCGCGAAGAGGCAGCGAAAACGGTTGCAGCACAGCCTGAGCTGCGATTGTAAACCCGACCGCGCAGTCGTCAGGCCCAGGTGCCCCGTTAGAGCGGCACCAGACACTCGCCCGACCGGCTACGTTTTTTTCGGAAGAAAGTTTCGAACACCGAACGCCGGCCGCTGTCCAAGTTTACAGGTTAAGGCGATTCGGGCTCCTGCACGCTAGTCTTATCTGCTGTTTCTCCTTGGCGTGCGGGGCCCGAATCTTTTTTGCCCGTCGATGTCCGCCAACTGCGAGGTTGCCCGTCGACGCGCCGTGATGTTTTCATAGCGCGATTCCATGGAAGAACATGACCAGCTGCTCGGGATCCGCGGGTTCGTGATCGACGCCCCGGAATTCGGGGTGCTGCGTGGCCGGCGAGACGGCGCGGTCATCATCGAGAATGGGCGCATCGCCGATGCCGGCGATTACGATGACCTCCGGCGGCACGAGTGGCCAAAGCCCATTCGCTGGATCGACCATCGGCCGGCGGCCGTCTTTCCAGGACTCATCGATTGTCACACGCACCTTGCGCAGTATTCGGCCATTGCTCGAGGTGAGAGCGAACTGTTGCCATGGCTGCGCCAGCATATTTTCCCGGTTGAGCGCGAGTTTACCGGACCAAAGGCGCGCGCCGAAGCGCCTCACTTTTTCCGCGAACTGGCAAGACATGGCACGACAACGGCGATGGTCTACGCCGCGATTTACGAGGACAGCTGCGAGATCGGTTTCGAAGCCGCTCGGGACAGCGGTTTACGGATAATCCTGGGCAAAACGATGATGGATCTCGGCTCGTACGGGCAGCTCCAGCCGAAAAAGGTCGTCTCGGTTTCGCTCCTGGAAAGCGAGCGGCTCTGCCGCAAATGGCATCGCGCGGAAGCCGGCCGGCTCGAGTACGCCTTCAGCCCGCGCTTTGCCGTCGCCTGCTCGGAGAAACTGATGCGCAGCGCGGCGGAGCTGGCGGCGCGGTTCGACGCGTATATTCAAACACATCTTGCCGAGAACCGCGAAGAGCTGGAAAAAGTGCACCATCTTTACATGTCGGCTCACGATTACACACACGTCTACGAAAAGTGCGGTCTGCTCACACCTAAAACTGTGCTCGGCCACTGCATTCATGTGAATCCACGCGAGATCGCGGCCATCGCAGGCGCGCAAGCGAGCGTCGCGCACTGTCCAACCTCGAACCTTTTCCTCGGCAGCGGCCTCATGAAGCTCGACCAGTTGTTAAAAGCTGGAATTCCCATCGGGCTCGGCTCCGATGTCGCCGCCGGCCCGGAGCTCAACATGTGGCGAGTCATGCGCGCCGCGATTGACGTGCAAAAAGCGCGCAGCGCCTATGAGCTGAATCTGCGGCCGCTGCGACCCAGTGAGGCATTCTATCTCGCGACCACGGGTGGGGCACGCACCCTCGGCAAAACGAATCTGATCGGCACGCTCGATGCCGGCAAGGAGGCCGACCTAACAATTATTGATCTAGTCAGTCTGCTTCCCTACCCGAGCGAGCGCGACACTCTCCAACACCTCTCCGTGCAAGATGTCGTTGCGCTTTGCGTTTATCGCGCCGGACCGCATGCGACGCTCGCCACCTACGTGCGGGGAAAATGTGTCTTTCAGGCGCCGAACACAATGCTCACGGCATGAACCCAGACCCAGTCGACATCGCGCTTCAGGAGGACGTTGGTGCCAGCGACATTACCGGCGACTCTTTCGTTCCCGCCACAGCCCTCGCCTCGGGCCGCATCGTCGCGCGAGAACTGGCGATTATCGCTGGAACGCAAACCGCCGCGGAAGTTTTTCGGCGTGTCGATCCCAATACACGAGTGGATGTCATCTGCCCGGATGGCGCGACGGTCGATGCACAAGATGTGGTCATGCAAGTGGCGGGAATCGCCCGCGCGCTCCTAAAAGCGGAACGCGTCGCGTTAAATTTTCTGCAGCGCCTCTCCGGCGTTGCCACATTGACGCGCAAGTTCGTTGACGCCGCGGCGAACAAGCACGTCAAAATCCTCGACACGCGGAAAACGACGCCGGGCTTGCGCGTATTAGAAAAGGCTGCGGTGCTCGCCGGCGGCGGCGCTAATCACCGCTTCGGCTTGTTTGACATGGTGCTCGTGAAAAATAATCATCTCGGCGCGCATTTCGGCGTCGCCAGTTTCCAGCAGGCACTCGCGCAGTTCCGCGCCAAACAGCCGGACGTGCAGATCGAAGTCGAAGCAAACACGCTCGCTCAAGTTCGCGCGTTGCTCGAACTTGATGGTGTCGATGTGATTTTGCTCGATAACATGAAGCCGGCACAGGTCCGCGAAGCGGTCGCACTCGGAAAAGGAAAGGTAAAATTCGAAGCAAGCGGTGGCGTTACGCTAAAGAACGTTCGGCAAATCGCCGCCACCGGAGTCGATTACATCAGCGTCGGCGCGCTAACGCATTCTGCGCATGCAATCGATCTCGCACTCGAGATGACGTATGTCGGCGCTTAGCGTCGCGCGCCTGCGCGCTCGCCTGGGCAAACAGAACATCGGCCGCGAAATCATTGTGCTCGAGGAAACCACCTCGACCAACGATGCGATCTTGCGCCGCGCGATGCCCGACACGCCCGAAGGTTTGGTGATTTTTGCCGAACTGCAGACCGCTGGACGCGGTCAGCGCAGCAATGTCTGGGAATCGGCCGCGAACAAAGGGCTGTGGTTCTCCATTCTCTTGCGGCCGAAGATCGACATCGGCGAGTCGGCGCGCCTCAGCCGTTGGGCGATCGACGCCGTCGCGGCGGCAATCCAACGTGAGTTTGGTCTTACCGCGACGATTAAGCCGCCAAACGACGTTTATGTTGGCGACAAAAAGCTCGCCGGCGTCCTCGTCGAAATGCGTGCCCAACAAAATACGCCGCACCTCGTCATCGCCGGCATCGGCGTCAACGTCAACCACAGCGCGGAAGATTTTTCTGACGCGGTCAGACCTCGGGCCGCATCACTGTCGATGCTGCTCGGCCGAGAAGTGGATCGCGAAATGTTTGCTGTCGAACTGTTGCGCGACCTCGACCGCAGCTACGCGGCGACATTCGCTGACCGAGGTGGATCGAGCTCTCCGAGCTCGATGGTAACTTAACCGGCAAACCCGCAGTTTGTGACATCGCCCGCGGAAGCGGCCGATCCACCCTCACGTATTTTGCTGCGCGAACCATTCGCCATAAAGGCGCGGCGAAATCTCCGACGGCTTAATTTCGCTGCGCCCGCCCCAAAACACGTTCGTGTACGAAACGAGAATGCCGCTTGCCTCGAGGTGCCGATCGATGGCGGCTTTGTGTTCCAGCAACAGCTCTTTGTCTGTCCCGTGCGCGACGGCCATGACGTTGACGTTGCGGAATTCCGGGCCGGCTTCGCGCCAGTAACAGTGTGTCAAAATCTCATGTCGCCCAACTTCGCCGCCGGCTTCGACTTCGCGGCCAGGCGGCACAGCCCAGTGAAACAGCGCGTTGAATCGCGTCACGCGCACACCAGCAGCCGACGGTTTCACGTGCTCCAGGAAAGTGGAGAACCGGCCGATGATTTTGCGCGACTGCAACTGCTCTGCGACGCGATAAAATTCGTCCAGCGGGACATCGGCTTCATGGGCGCGCGCCGCCCACGGCATTGGCCGGATTTCCGCCGGCGTAAATTCTCGTTTCAGCGCGAGCAACACCGCCCATTCGCGCTCGTTAAGATCGACAATTTGCACCGGAATCATCTTCGCCGGCTGATCCGCTCTGCTGCCGGGTGGAATCGTTTTGCGCCGGACGTGACCGACCCCGAGTGTAAAGATTCCCTTCGCCGGCATGATCCGGAAATGTTCGGCGCCGACTTTTCGCGCGAGCAATGCACAATGCTGCTGCAGTGAAAAACCATGCGGCACCTTCAACGTCGTCCAGAGTTTGTAATCAGAACCGGCGGTGACCGTGTCAGTCGACCGCAGGACGACATGGCCCGAGAACGGATCGCACTGAAACATCCAATCAAATGCGTCATCGATTTTCTCAGCCGGAACTTTCCACGCGACGAGCGCGCCCTCCGCGAGATTCGTGGCAAGTAACGTCTGCCGCACTCGACGGATCGTGCCGGCGCGAAGCATCGCCGCGATCCGCGCCATCACAACGTCGACATCTACGCCACAGCGGCGCGCGATCTCCTCGAACGGCTCGCGCACGAAACCGTCGATTTTGTCTTCCGAGACTGCGAGAATTTTCGCGTTGATCGGATCGTTATGCTCGACCGGGACCATCAAGGTAATTAGCGCCTCGAGCGCTTTTCTTCAATTGATGGGCGACTGTTAACTCGCGCACGACAACACCGCGGCAAAATGACAGCTCGTTCCAGCAAGCACAAACAAGTGCCAAATAAGATGAGAATAGCGGAGCCGCTTATTAATGAAGAACAGAACGCCCGCGGTGTAAGCGACGCCGCCTGCGAGCAGCCACATTAGCGCAGAGAATGGAACGGCGAGCATGAGCGAATGATGAGTAAGCGGAATCAGCCAGCCCATACCCAGATAAAGAGACATCGCCAATTTTCGGTGCCGCGACGTTCCGCGCGTCATCTTCAGAATCACGCCAAATATCGCGGCAAACCAGATCAAGCCAAGAACCACGAACCCGCCGTGGCCGCGCAGTGGCCCCAGCGCAAACGGCGTGTA
>DASTDG010000154.1:0-2791 GCA_035710475.1 Chthoniobacterales bacterium
TCGAACACAGCTGCGCGGTGACGTTCGTTGCTTCGGGCGCCTATGAGCATTCCGCTCCGCCACCCGTTGTTCCGGCACCGGCGGCAATCACATTTATGCGGGTTGCTGATCTGAACCCAGTTCGGGTTCGATCACTCTTTCTGCTCGCCAGCATTTTCGAGCACGCGCCGCCCGTGCTTGCTTAGCACGAAAGCCGAACCGCGTCTTCGCGCGGAGCGTTAAACTTCCATTCACTTCGCCTGAGTCGCGACGCGCCTTTTGTGCAGAGGCGCCGCTTTTCACTGGCTTCGCGCGAATCGCGAATGCCGCAAACAATCACGACTTTGGGAAATCCATTTCAAAAACACAGTAAATGAAAAAATTTCTGATCGCATCAGTCGCAATGCTCTGTGGGGCGAGCATGGCCACTGCGCAAGACGCTGTCACGGCGTCTGCCAGCCCCGCACCAGCTGCCACGCCGGGTACTTCCACGGCCGAGAACGTCGTGATCACGAGCCAGGAGCTCGACATTTCGCGGGAGGCGATCGTGCCGAATCTCGGCGCGACGCGTTACACCGTCGGCCCAGACCGGCTCGACTCGCAGGCGCAAGGCGAGGACGCGCCGTTCAATCAAACCATTCTCCGATTTCCCGGTGTCGCGCAGGATTCATTCGGTCAACTGCACATCCGCGGCGAGCACGCAAATTTGCAATATCGCATCGACGACGTGTTGATACCGGAAAGTATTCCCGGTTTTGGGCAGGAACTCGAGACGCGTTTTGCCGATAACATTTCGCTCATCACCGGTGCGCTGCCGGCCCAATTCGGGTTTCGCAACACCGGCGTGATCGACATTCACACGAAAAACGGGCCGGTCTTCACCGGCGACGAAGCGTCCGTCCGCGTTGGGAGTTTCGACACCATCATGGAGAGCTTCGAGCGCGGCGGCGTGATCGGGAAGCTCAGCTATTACGTCACGGAAAGTTATCTGCATGACGGCATCGGCGTTGAAAATCCCACGCGCAGCAGCAGCCCGATTCATGATGACACCGATCAGTACAAATTTTTCGGTTATTTTTCCGACATTATCGACAACACCAGCAGGGTTACGCTGCTCGTAAGCGGCAATCACAGCGATTTCGAAATCCCGAACAATCCGGGTCAGCCGCCGGCATTTAACGACATGGGAAGATCGACATTCGATTCGGCCAAGCTGGACGAGAACCAATCGGAGGATTCTGCCTACGAAATTTTGACTTACCAAAAGAAGGCGGGCGACCTCGATTTCCAGGCATCGATCTTTAATCGCTACAGCTCAATTCTTTTTCAGCCCGATAACGTTGGCGATCTCATCTTCAACGGGGTCGCCTCGCGAGTTGACCGCGCCATTCTTTCCAACGGTGTCGAATTCGATTCGAGTTACAAACTCAACGACCAGCATACGATTCGCGCCGGTCTTATCTTCACCGAGCAGCACGCGACCATCGATACGGCTACGCTCGTGTTTCCGGTCGATGCCAACGGCAATCAAACCAGCACGACGCCGCTACGCATCGTCGATAATCACGACAAGTACGGCTACTTCTACGGCTTCTATTTGCAGGATGAATGGAAGCCGTTCGAGCAGCTCACTATTAACTTCGGCGGCCGGCTCGACTTCGTGAATGCGTTTGCGGACGAAAACCAACTCAGTCCGCGCGTCAACATTGTTTACAAGCCATTGGACGGGACCACGCTTCACGCCGGCTACGCGCGTTATTTCACGCCGCCGCCGCTGGAAGCCGTTCCACAAAGCACCATCGCCAAGTTCGCCGGCACAACGAACGAGTCTGCCGTCACGGCGGATTCTGCGGTCACTTCGGAGCGCGCACACTATTTCGACGCGGGCGTCACGCAAAAGATCATGGAAGGTTTCAATGTCGGGCTCGATGGCTTCTACAAGAGCTCACATTCGGTTCTCGACGAAGGCCAGTTCGGCCAGGCGCTCATCCTTTCCTCGTTCAATTACAAGCGCGGCGAAATCTACGGTGGCGAATTTACCTCGAGCTACGACCATGGCCCATTCTCTGCCTACGGAAATCTGGCCTACGAGTGGGCGCGTGGCACCCAAGTCAGTTCCGCGCAATTCCTGTTCGACCCCGATGAGCTGGCCTACATTAACAAGCACTGGGTTTTTCTCGATCATGACCAGCGCTTCACCGGCTCGGCCGGAATCTCCTGGACTTGGAACGACTGGAAGGTCTCCAGTGATTTTCTTTACGGCAATGGTCTGCGCAGAGGTTTCGCCAACACGCAAAAAGGTCATCCATACGAGACCATCAATGCCTCGCTTCAGCGCGCCTTCACCATTCCAAAAGTCGGGACACTCAAAGTTCGTTTCGATGTTGTTAACCTGTTCGACAAAATTTACGAACTGCGCGACGGCAGCGGCATCGGAGTGGGCGCACCACAATTCGGCCAGCGCCGCGGCTTTTACGGGACGTTGGCCTATGACTTCTAGAGGCTAAACAAAGCGCATCACGCTCGCGTGCGTGTCGGCGCGGTGTTATCGGTGTCCCTCAAGAGGTGAAAATGAGGAACTTCGTTCTCGCAACCGTCATTGTTTTTTCTTTACCGATCGCTTCGGCACAACAGCTGACGCCGAACCCCAGTTCGACGCCTGCTGCTTCATCCGACGTCGAGAGTTTGCGCCAACAAGTGCAGGCGCTCACCGAGACGGTGAAGACCTTGCAACAACAGGTGCAGGATCAACAGGCAAGGATCGATCGTATGAACGAGGAGAATGCGCCGGAGCAACCGGAACCATCGCCGA
>DASTDG010000155.1:0-2812 GCA_035710475.1 Chthoniobacterales bacterium
GGACGCCGACTCAATCAATGCGGTACAGGTCGCGCAAATTCTGAAGAACTGCGGTATCGCGGCGCTCACTGTGCACGGGCGCACCCGCGCGCAAGGTTACTCCGGCAGCGCCGATTGGGATGTGATCGGCGAAGTCGCCGCAGCGGTCCCAATTCCGGTGATTGGCAACGGCGATCTCTTAAGTCCCGCCGACGTCGCTCGGCGGCGGCGTGAAACGGCGATTGCCGGCGCGATGATCGGGCGCGCGGCAATGAGTGCGCCGTGGGTTTTCCGGGAGATCAAGTCTTATCTCGCAATCGGCGATATTGTCGGTCCACCGAGTTTTGCTGAACGATGGGACGTCGTCCTGCGCCATTGTGAGCTCGCGGTACGCGAGTGGGGCGCAGAGGAACCGGCGATCCGTTCCATGCGCGCTCGGCTCATGGCCTATTCGAGATCCATGCCCGAAGCGAAACGGCTGCGCGAAAAATTTTCCCACGTGTCGAGCCTGGCCGAGGTTCGAGCCATTGCAGAGAAAGGTAGACGCGCTGCCGAATCGCCCATGCCCGGACCGTCAGAAATCGAGAACCAAATTTCTGTTTCCCTGATTTCCTGATTTAGCCCGATGAACGCCGAATCACCTCCTCTCAATTACAAGATCGGCAACGAGCGCCTGATCCGCGTCACCGAAAAAGCGGCGCAACAACTCGCTTCACTGCTGGCGCAAAAGGGCACGCCGAACGGTGCGTTACGCCTGGCGGTGGTCGGCGGCGGCTGCTCGGGTTTGCAGTACGTGATGGATTTGGTCGAGGGGCCAAAAGAGCGCGATATCCTCGTACCGACATCGAATGTGCGATTGGTTGTCGATCCAAAAAGCGCGCTTTTCGTCAGCGGCTCGGTGCTCGACTACAGCGAAGACCTGCAAAAAGGCGGATTCAAAGTAACCAATCCGAACGCCGTCGCGCATTGCTCATGCGGCGAAAGCTTCGCAGTCTAGAACCCCGCCCGAAAAAAGCAATGCGGCGGCTCAGCTGGCTGGCCGCCGCCAGCTGAGCGCCGCACGCAATCAAATACAGTTCTCCGCTCGGCGCAGCCTCGCCTTTACGGCGTCGCGGCAGGCGATTCTGTCGCTTCTGTCGCCGTAGGCGATGCGGTCGGAGAGGTTTCGGCTTCCTTCTTCGCCGCCTTCTTCTTCTTCGGCGATTCGCTCGGCGAAGCGGACTCTTCCGCGCTCGCAGTGGCGCCCTTCTTCTTCATCGTCGATTTTTTGGTCGTCGCTGCGGTGGAAGTGCCGGTCGAAGTGGTCGCTGCTGTTTCCTGCTTCTGCGCGCAAGAAACAACAAACGCCGTCGCGATCACGGCCACAATCAAGGATAGCAATGATTTCTTCATAGGTGTGTGGTCAAGATTTGTTCCAGCGCCAGAATTGTAAGTTGCCGCAGACAGTGCAAGCACATTCTTTCGCCTTAACAACGCGCACAACGCATTGGAGCGCGGCCGCTGCGCAGAACAACCGCGCAGCACGGCCAGATTCAAAGTCGACTTCGAATCAACGGTGCGAACATATGAAAAAAATTCTAGTCGTATTCAGCACGGTTCTGGCGCTGTCGATCTTAGCCATCACAGCGCAGGAAAACGCCGGTGGCAAGAAGACCGAGACGGCCGGCGCGACGAAAGCCGGCGCAACCTCCGAGCACAAGATCCTCAGTCCCGATCAGGTGCAGCGGGGCGAGACGCCCCCAGGTTTACCAGCAGGCGCGCAAATGGCGGTGCTTGATGGTAATCCGGCGCAAAAAGGTTCATTCACTGTGCGGTTGAAGATGCCCTGAGGCTACAAGATCGCACCGCATACTCATCCGACCACCGAACGTGTCACAGTGATTTCCGGGACGGGGCACCTGGGCACGGGTGACAAATTCGACGAGACCGCCGGTCACGATATGGCGCCGGGCAGTTTCGCTGTTTTACCAGCAGGTATGAAACATTTCGCCTGGTCGACCGGCGAAACCGTGCTTCAGATCCAGAGCGAAGGTCCTTTCAAAATCAAGTACGTGAATCCCGCCGACGATCCGCGAAACGCAAAGCAATAGGCTGCTTGAAGTCATAGCCACGCCGCTGCCTGCCACGCCGGAGCAGCGCGAAGGCGGGTGCGTCGTGCGCTTCTCCGGCAGCGGCGAGACTGCGTAATCTCGCGCGCGCTACACGACGGGCCACAGACCCGTGGCGGCAGGTTCTGCTCTGCGCTTGCCCTGGTCACTCCGTTTTTCACTTGCCACTCGGCACGCGGCACTCGTCACTTAGGTCGTGACCAAGACCGATCTTATCGTCTGGGGCATCTCGGCCATCATGGCGATCGGCGTCGGCTGGAGCCGTTACGTAAAACACAAAACGCGCGAAAGGTTGGTCACCGAGCTCGCGGCGATGGAACGGGAGAAGCGCGAAAAAATCCTAAGCCGCCTCAATCCCAAAGAAGCGATCGAGCTTCGCGAGCGCCTCATGCGGCGTTTTCCGGCGCAATCGGACGTGTGACCTCCGCGGTCAGACACGGCCGCCGCTGACCTCTTCCTCCGCTCTCCGCTCTTTGCTGATAACAGTGCTCGCATAAATTCCCGCCGCATGCAGACGTTCGAAATGACAGTTCCGGTTCTGCCTGCGGACATCGACGAGCAAAAGCACGTCAACAACACTGTCTATTTACGCTGGGCCCAGGACGTCGCTACCGCCCATTGGAAAACGCTCGCCAGTGCGGAAGCGCAAGCGGCGATCCGCTGGGTTGTGTTACGGCACGAGATTGACTACAAGGCGCCGGCTTGTCTCGGCGATGAGGTCCTCT
>DASTDG010000156.1:0-2423 GCA_035710475.1 Chthoniobacterales bacterium
AACAACGAATTCGCGTTCAACTCATCAACAGCGCGGCCAAGCAAATCCCAACTCCATCGCCGAACATCAAATTTGATTACGCGCGCGCCGGCACGCTCGCGGTACGCTCGAGTTTACCCCAGCTCACCCATACCCCTTTGAGCGCGCGCAAGATTGCTTTCCAGATGCAGTAACTGAGCATCGGCCGGTAAATCAAACGCATTGGCAAGATACGCCAGGCGTGCAGAACTGGCTCGCGCTCGAGAACGCACGCCAGCGTCGCCAGCACGAGGTCCATGGCGAGAAAAGTGACCACAAACGGCATCACCGCGCGCCATGCACCGAACGGCAGCGACCCAAGCAAAAGCAAATCGACGATGGGTGTGACCGCCACGAGCATGATCTGGAAAAACCAGATGCTCGGCAGACTCAACCAGCCGAGCGCGCCATAGTTCCGGTTGAACACCATCTCGCGATGTTTCCACAGGCACTGTAGCGTGCCATATGCCCATCGAAACCGCTGACGCGCGAGCGTGCGCACGGTTTCCGGCGCTTCGGTCCACGCAATTGCGTTCGGAACATAAACGATCCGCTGCCGGTTTTTGTGCAATGAAAGGGTCAGGTCTGTATCTTCGGCTAAGGTCTGGAGACTAAGCCCGCCAGCTCCCATGATCGCTCGTTTGCGAATGGCGCTCACCGCCCCGGGCACAACCGTGATGCAGTTCCAGCGATTGTAAGCGCGGCGGTCGAGATTGAATCCACAGGTGTACTCAAGCGACTGACATCGCGCGATGAACTTGCGCAGATTGCCGACCTTGGCATGACCTGAAACAGCACCGATCTGCTGATCAGCGAACGGCGCGAGCAACAACCGGAGCGTGTCGCGCTGGAAACGCGTGTCGGCATCGACAAAGACAATGATGCCGTGCCGGGCGGCTGCGATTGCCCGTTGCAACGCGCGCGCTTTCCCGCGGTTTTCCTGTTGGAACAAGCGCACGCGTGCATCGGCATGGGCGATTTGCTCCACTTTCGCGGCGGTTCCGTCGCCGGAACCGTCATCCACCACGATCACTTCCAGATCGCCCCGATAATCTGTTTCGAGTAAAGCGCGCAGTGTGTCCCCGATCACCTTTTCCTCGTTGTAAGCCGCCATCAGGACGCTGACCGGCTCGGCAATGTTGAGCTTCGGTGCCGGATGGAAGCGATAGGCAAGCCAAACGACAACGAGCGTGCGAATCACCACGAGCGCCGTCGTCACGATCATGAACGCCCAAAGGAATTCCTCGACGGTATGATAGAGGCGAAATCCGGTGCTACTGACGAGACGGGTGAGCGATCGTGCGCCGTCTGCGAGCGGCGGCATGACGGCATCACGCGAAAGCCCTAGCAGCTGACTCAGCGGCACGACTGTGTCGCCGCGCGTGTGCAGCCAACTGAGGACGCGCGGCAATGCCTCGACCGTTTGCGACCGATCGCCGCCACCATCGTGCAACAAAATGATGCTGCCATCACGGCGCTGTTGCTTGATGCGCTGCACAATGATGTCCGCCCCGGGTTTCGCCCAGTCCTGCGGGTCGATGTTCTCCAGGACAACGAGGTAATTGAGGTCCTGCGCAATCTGCAGCGGCGCCAGTTCGCTGAGCTGCGACGGACTCGTGTCGGCCGCGTAGGGCGGGCGAAACAACGTTGTCGCGCGGCCCGTAATCGTTTCCAGCAAAAGCTGTGTGGCGTTGAGTTCCAGCCGGACGTGCTCCGGCCAGCACAACGCCAGGTTCGGATGGTAATAGGTGTGATTACCGATCTCGTGTCCTTCATTGACGATCCGGCGCACGAGCGCCGGGTAGCGCTCCGCGTTCACACCGGTCAAGAAAAACGCGGCCTTTAGATTGGCCGCTTTCAGAATGTCCAAAATTTTCGGTGTCCAATGCGGATCCGGGCCATCATCGAAAGTGATTGCGACCTGGTGCTCGCCCCCGGCGCCTTGATGATAGAGCGTGGGGAATTCCGGGAAGCGAATGTATTTCGCCGTCAGGTAACCGTCCGCATCGACTGCCAACGTTCGCCGGCCATCGGACCGACTTTCGTCCACTGTAACGATCTCACCTTCGCCAACGTCGGTGATTGTGTCTGTGCCCTTCAACAACTCCAGTGATTCGCGCGTTGTATTGTCGATCTTAAAATCAGGTGGAATGGTCAGCGCGTCCCAGATCGCCGGGTCTTCGCTGCCGAGTCGGTAGAGCGCGAATCCGCCAGCCCTCTCGTTGCGCAGCTCGCGCAACTCGTTGAGAAACGTTACAACATCCAGAAACCAGACGGCGTGTTCCTTATCGCTATCTTCGAAATAGAAATACGGGCTGTAAGCCGGCGCCTTCACTTCGGCGATTTGGATACCCGCGTTTTTCGCGCGACTCATCGCTTCGGGAAAACTGATCAGCTCAGCTTTT
>DASTDG010000157.1:0-4188 GCA_035710475.1 Chthoniobacterales bacterium
CCGGAACTCTCCTTCGCAGTTCGCTACTTAAACGCGAGCGCCGGCGCTGTCATCACCGCAAGCCACAACCCGCCGCACGACAACGGCTACAAGGTTTACTTCGCCGATGGCGGACAAGTCGTGGAACCGCACGCCAGCGCAATCATCGCCAAGGTCAACGCAGTGCCGCGCGAGACTTACGAGCCGCTGCCGCAAGATCGACAAGGCAAGGTAATGACGCTCGGCGCCGACATTGACGAAGCCTACATGGAGCGGCTCCAATCTCTGATTGTCGATCGAAGCGTGATCGACGACGCGGAATCGCTGCGGATTATCTTCACGCCGCTGCATGGCACCGGCAGCGTTACCATCAAACCGCTGCTCGAGCGGCTTGATTTCACCTTTCAAGTGGTGAAGGAGCAGGAGCAATTCGATCCGCGATTTTCGACCGTGAAATCGCCCAACCCGGAAAACGCGGAGGCGCTCACCATGGGCATTAAGCTCGCAGAACAAACGAACGCCGACATCGTGATCGCGACCGATCCGGACTGTGATCGGCTGGGCGTGGCGGTTCGCAGCGCGAGCGGTGAGATGAGTTTGATCACGGGCAACCAGATCGGTTCGCTCCTGGCGTATTACCGAATCAAAAAATTCTTCGACCTCGGCATTCTGAACGAGGAGAACGCCTCTCGCGCGGTGATCATGAAGACGTTCGTCACGACAGATCTCCAGAAAGTGATCGCCGAATACTACGGCGTGCGCTGCGTCGAGACGCTTACCGGATTCAAATATTTCGCAGCGAAGCTGGAGAAGTATGAGCGTGCGTTGCCGAAAGAGATCCGGAAAGGTTATCGGCAGCTGTCAGAACAGGAATCGCGCGCGGTCCGGCTCAAGCACTCATCGTTTTACGTTTTTGGCAGTGAAGAGAGCTACGGCTACAGCGGGGCAGATTTTGTGCGCGACAAGGATGCGAACGCCGGCGCAATCATGTTCTGTGAGATGGCCGCGTATGCGAAATCGCGCGGGCAAACGGTCGACCAGTTACTCGATGAAATCTTCGCTACCTTTGGCTATTTCGCCGAGAAAAACGGATCTCTCTATTTTGAAGGTGCGGAAGGCGCGAAAAAGATCGAGCGGTTGCTCGAATCATACGCGTTGGCGCCACCGCGCGAAATGCTCGGCTCGAACGTGACAAGCATCCGCAATTTCGAGACTGATACCATCCGCGACGCGGAAGGCGACGAGATTCCGAAACAGAAGATGTTGATCTTTGAGTTGGCGAACGGGACGCGGATCGCGGTGCGCGGTTCTGGGACTGAGCCGAAGATCAAATATTATATGTTCGCGCAGCGTCGACCGGGCGAACGCAGATTCACTGCCGCCGAACTCGAACAGATCAAAACCGAAACGGACGAGCAGCTTGAGGCGATCTGGAACTGGTTGCAAACGGATGCGCAGACGCGTCTTGAAAAAAAATAACCTGCTCGACAGCGTCGGTTTCGTTGCGAAACTTCACTTCGTATGCGTCGCGACATCAATCTGAGCGGAGGCGAGATCTCGATTCTGAAAACGCTCGGCCTTTCCGGTGCGCCTGTTAACGGCAAACTCATCATCGAACGCATTGGTGAAATGGAACCCGCCGAGTTTGTGGATGAATTGAACGGACTGATTACGCTCGGCTACGTGCTCGCCGACAAAGTGAACATCCGCACAATGCAAGACGTGGAAAAAAGTGTCTTTCGCGTCAACGCCTCCTACGCACACGACCTGCGTGACGCCATTCGCCCAGGCCGTCGCCGCGAACAGGAAAGACGACGCCGACGACGCGGCTGAGTCGCAGGCATTCGGCGAATCAACGTGCGCGAATTCGCGACCAAGGCGACGCGCGTTTGGCCGTGGCTGGCTGCAACCGCGACCGGCCTGCTCTGCACAGCCTGTTTCCCGCCATTCAATATCGGCTGGATTTGCTGGATCGCGCTGACTCCGCTGATCAGCGCGATCTGGTTTTCCCGAGGAGACGCAAAGCGCCGTTGGCTGCGGAATCTCTTGCTCGGCTACGTTGGCGGACTCGTTTTCTTTACGGCCGCATTTAGCTGGCTCGGTTCACTCGGCGTTCTGTTCGAAAGTCCTCCTCTTCGCGGACTCTCCTTTCTGTTGGCGATCTATCTCGGAATGCATTTCGCATTCTGGGCGTGGTTCGTCGGACTGATCACGCCGAGAGAATTTCTTAGCTCGGGGAAAAATCTGCTCGTGGCCTTGGTTGCGGCGAGCGCATGGGGCGCGCATGAATGGGTGCGCGGCTGGCTTTTCAGTGGGTTCGGCTGGAACGGGTTCGGCGTCGCGCTCTACGCGAACTGGCCCATGATTCAGATCGCGGAATTTACCGGCGTCGCTGGTTTATCCTTCGTGATTGCGTTCGCGAACATCATCGCGGTCACGACAGCGCTCCGGCTCTTCCATGAAACCCGCACGCGCCGAATGCAGCCGCATTTCGACCTGACGCTGACGATGCTCGCACTCGTGGGACTTTTCGCCTTCGGTTTGCACAGGATCCAATTTCCAGCTCGCGCCACGCCGCTGCGGGTTGCGGCTGTGCAGCCCAATGTTCCGCAATTGCAAAAGTTCGACCCCCAATTTGCCCGGACGATTTTCGAGCGGTTCGCCAACTATAGCGCGATTGCGCTGCAGGCGAACCCGCCAGTCGATCTGATTGTTTGGCCGGAGAGTTCCATGCCGGACCTGGTGCGCGATCAGACAACTCTGAGCTATCGATTCGTCATGGATTTTGCCAGTTCGAGTCGCGCCGACTTGTTGCTCGGCGCGCTGGACAGCGAAGATCGACATGATTACAACGCTGCCTTGCTTGTCGCCGCCGGCGGTCATGCAATGCAGATTTACCGGAAACTGCACCTTGTCCCATTTGGCGAGTACGTTCCATTACGTCACTCGTTTCCACTCTTCGCCGCGATCGCCAGTCGCTGGGTGCCAGCCGATTTCGAAGTCGGCCGCGAGTTCACCGTTTTCCGCCTAACGAATGCGAATGTCTCTGTCGCTCCCCTCATCTGCTTCGAGGACACGATCGGCGAATTGACCCGACGTTTCGTCCTTCGGGGTGCAAACCTGCTCGTGAACATGACAAACGACGCCTGGTATCTGCAGTCAGCCGGTTCGCAGCAACATCTGGCGAATGCCGTCTTTCGCTGTGTCGAAACGCGGCGGCCAATGCTGCGCGCCGCCAATACCGGCGTGACCTGCTTCATCAACGAATTCGGACGCATCACGCAAGTCTTGCGCGATGAGAATGGCGGCACATTTACTGAAGGCGTGCTGACCGGCGAGGTGAACGTGCCGCAGGAACCTGCCCTGAGCGACAGTCGAACGGGTCGACAGCTAACATTTTACACGCGACACGGTGAACTCTTCGCCAAAATTTGCGCAGGCGTGACGGCGATCGCGGTCGTTAGCGCCGTATTGCGGCGGCGGTGGATCGGCCGCTCCGCGGGCGATGTTAAATAATCGCGGCTTCGCCGCCTAACTTTCAGCATCGAGCGCGGAGCGCTCGATCCACCTCGGTACATGTGTTAAAAACGTGCGACGTGGCTGTCCAACTTCCACTCGATCACTTACCGGAGCTTTGGCCGAAACAATTCCGCGGGGCGAAAATCGGCGCCTTGCTGCATCCGGCGTCTGTGTCATCCAATCTCGAGCACGCCTCGCGAATTCTCGAGAGACTGAACGGCGATTTGTTCCGGCTGGTCGCGTTCTTCGGCCCGCAGCATGGCTATCTCGGGCAAACCCAAGACAACATGGTCGAATGGAAAAGCTATGAGCACCCGCGATTGCGGATTCCGGTGCACAGCTTGTACGGCGAGCATCGGGAGCCGACGCCGGAGATATTGCGCGGCATCGATGTTTTACTTGTCGATCTTCAGGATGTCGGCGCGCGTTACTACACGTTTATCTGGACGCTCTATCTCTGCATGCGGGTGTGCGAAGCGCATGGGGTCGCTGTCGTCGTGCTCGATCGACCTAATCCAATCAAAGGCCTAACGACTGAAGGGCCGGTGCTCGATCCAGCTTACCAGTCGTTTGTCGGCATGCATCCGATCCCGGTGCGGCACGGGCGAACAATCGGCGAGCTTGCACAGCAGTTTCGGGACGAAGCGTTTCCGAAATGTCGATTGTCGATCTTCAGGATGTCGGCGCGCG
>DASTDG010000158.1:0-28835 GCA_035710475.1 Chthoniobacterales bacterium
GCTCACGGCGATGGCTGAGCATATTCAACGGCCGGAAGTTGGCGCAGTCGGGGCGCGCCTGCTTGCTGACGAAGGAACGGTGCAGCACGCTGGCATCATCCTGGGCGTCAATGGGATCGCAGACGACGCTTGTCGCGGATTTCCGACGGAAAATGGTGGTGCAAGACGGCCGGCGCAATTGACCCGCAACTGCAGCGCCGTCAGCGGGGCGTGCCTGTTGACCCGTCGTAACATTTTCGAAGCATGCGGCGGATTCGATGAAGACGTGCGCCTCGCGCCTTTTGCTGATGTCGATCTTTGTCTCAAGATTCGTCGTGCCGGCTATCTGATCGTTTACACCCCGTTCGCGACCTTGCGGCGGCACAAAGCAGACGACCGCGGCTGCGATCCGGCAGCGGCCGAAGTGATGCGGCAACGCTGGGGTCACGCTCTACAACGGGATCCGTATTACAACCCAAATCTTTCTCGCGCCCGTGCCGATTTCTCGTTAGGCAACTGACTTGCTTCCAAAATCGACATGAACAAGCGCGACGACAATCTCTGGCATGGCTTGGATGCACCGGCACGCGAGCACTTAACGCCGCGCGATTACGCCACCGGCTCGTTTGCACAGGAACTTTCCAGCCGTGGTGTCGAGGCGGGTGAGCTCGCAACTGCGGACCGCTCGAGACCAGAAATAAGGGAGGCGTGGATTCCCGGCGTCGAAATTTTCGCGCGCAAAATTTACCCGCAGCGCCATCGCGGAATGTTCGGCGAATTTGCGCGTTGCAGCGAAGGCATTTTGGGCAGAATTGGCCTTTGGCCAAAGCAATGGGCGGCGGCGCGGATGTTTGCGCATAGTGCGAAGGGATTTCACGTCCATCCGCCAAGCGTTCCGTCCGAAATGCGCGCGGAGAACTGGCATCGCCGTTTGTTCATCGACGAGCCGGAGAATTATGCGTTGCGCCGCTATGACGAGGAGCAATGGGACGTGATGTTCTTTTTGCAGGGCACCGCGGAAATGATCCTGCGCGACACGCGAGTAGGTTTGCCGCCGCGCATCATGCGCTTTTTTGTCGACGGCGACAATCACCGCAGCCGCAACAACGTCGCCGTGGTCGTCCCGCCAGGGGTCGCGCATGCCATTCGAGCAGAGGGTTCCGAAGACGTGATCATGGTTTACGGCACGACCACGATCTTCACGCCGGAGTTTGAGGGCCGCATCGCCAGCGAAATCGAGACTGCGGAGCTGCCGGAAGATTGGCAAAAATTTCTTTCTTTATAGACCAGCTGTTTGACCGGAGATAAGAAAATCGACATTCTGCTAATGTGACGCGCAGGCAAATAGAGAAGGCGATGGAGCGAAATCGCCCGTTTGTCATTAAAATGGCCGATGGCAACGAATGCGCAGTGCCTCATCGCGATTACATCGTCCTCGCGCCACGCGCCGCCTATGTGATCGTATTCGATCAGAAGGATCCGCATGACGCATTTGATGTTTTGCCGCTGTTGACAATGACTGGACTGCGGCAGTCTGGCGACGGAGTCGAAGCTGGCGCGGCGGAGTAGTGCGATTGCCAGATAACGCCGCTACCGTCGGGTATGAAGCGGCAATTTGATTCGGCCGAGCCGGAACTGATGGATCGGCCCCAGCCGGTCTCGCAAGAACTGGAGCGCGACCTCGAAAACCTGTGTCAGCTCAATCGCTGGTTCGGCGGTCACCGGCTCATCGTGCATTTCATGCGTCGCTGGATTCAACCGGGCGCGCGGCTGCGCATTGTCGACGTTGCCACCGGCGCGGGCGACATTCCGCGGCTCATTGTCGATCTTGCGCGAAAGATCGGGGCGACTGCTGAGATCGACGCGATAGATCGACAATCCGCCACGCTCGAGATCGCACGCCGCTGGAGCCGTGGCTACCCCGAAATCTCGTTTCTCGAAGCTGATCTTCTGATGTTTAATCCAGCCGCGGCTTACGACATTGTGCTGTGCTCGCTCGCGCTCCATCACTTCAGCGATGAGGACGCGGTGCGGGTGCTACGACGCTGTCGCGAGTTGTCACACAAGTTCGTTCTCGTTTCCGATCTGCGCCGCAGCTGGTTTCTTACCGTTGGCGTGTATCTTTTGACTGCCCTGATCTTCCGCGAGTCGATGACGAAATACGACGGCCGCCTCTCCGCCGCGCGCGCATTTTCGTTTCACGAAATGGATGCACTGGCGCGCCAAGCCGGCTGGCAAAGCTTCGGCCACAAAGACTTCCGTTTCGCCCGCCAGGCGATCTGGCTTGAATGAGAATTGCGGCCAGAGTCGCAGAGGCGAGAACCCGCAACAAGTCGCCGCGGGTGCTGGTGGCGACGATGGGGGCGTTGCACAAGGCGCACGGCGAGTTGATTCGCGTTGCGCGAGAGCATGCGGGGAATGACGGCGAAGTGCTGGTTAGTATTTTCGTTAACCCGCTGCAGTTCGAGCCGGGGAGCGATTACGAGCGCTATCCGCGGCCGCAGAAAGCTGACGAAGAGTTCTGCCGAAAGCGTGATGTCGATCTTTTATTTCGGCCGACGATGGACGAAATGTACGCGGCCGATCGATCGGTATTCGTGGAGGAGACGTCGCTCTCGAGCCTGCTCGAAGGAAAATCGCGGCCTGGACATTTCCGCGGGGTTTGCACCGTCGTGGCCAAGCTTTTCAACATCCTTTCGCCCGATGTCGCGGTCTTTGGCGAAAAAGATTTCCAGCAACTGGCGATTGTCCGGCGAATGGCGCGCGACCTCAGTTTCAACATCGACATCGTTGCGTTACCGACGGTGCGCGAATCCGACGGGCTGGCGTGCAGTTCGCGCAACGAGTATTTGAGCGAGGAGGAGCGAAAACAGGCGACGGTTTTGTACAAGGCGCTGGTGACTGCGGCAAAAGCCGATCGCAGGTCGGCGCGAGAGATTGTCGATCTTACGCGAGGCGTGATCGGCGAAGCGCCGCTGGCGCGAATTGATTATGTCGATGTGGTTGACGCGGAGACGTTGCAGCCCATCGATTCGGTGCGGCCTAACTCGCTGCTCGCAGTCGCGGTTTACTTTGGTAAAACTCGTTTGATCGACAATATGCGACTGGGATGAGGGAGTATGATTTCGTCGTCGTCGGCAGCGGCATCGCGGGCTTGAGCTTTGCTTTAAAGGTAGCAAGGCATGGCTCGGTCGCGCTGATCACGAAACGGAAAGGCGCCGATACGAACACGGCCTGGGCGCAGGGCGGCATCGCGTGTGTGACGAGCGACGAAGATTCATTCGAGCTGCATGTGCGCGACACGCTCGAGGCCGGCGCCGGCCTTTGCGACGAGCGGGTGGTGCGCACGATCGTGACGGAGGGTCCAGCCCGCATCCAGGAACTTGTCGATCTCGGGTTGCATTTCGACGAGCGCGAAGTCTCCGGCCATCGCGAGTTCGATCTCGGTATTGAGGGCGGCCATTCGAAACGGCGCGTCTTACATGTGCGTGACGTCACCGGCAAGGAAATCGAGGACACATTGCTGCGCGAATTGCATCGCCAAGCCGATGTCGAGCTTCTCGAGAACCAGATGGCCGTGGATTTGATCACCGCGGCCAAGCTTGGGTTTGCGGCCGAGGACCGGTGCCTGGGTCTCTATGCTCTCGATGAGAAAAGCGGCGAGGTCGAAACGATCCGTTCCGATCGCGTCGTGCTGGCGACAGGCGGTTGCGGGAAAGTTTATTTATACACGACGAACCCGGACATCGCCACGGGTGACGGCGTGGCGGTGGCGTGGCGCGCCGGCGCGGTGATCGCGAACATGGAGTTCATTCAGTTCCACCCAACCTGTCTCTTTCATCCCAGAGCAAAGTCGTTCCTGATCTCGGAGGCGGTGCGGGGCGAAGGCGGGATTTTGCGCAACAACCGCGGCGAAGATTTCATGAAACGCTACGATCCACGCGGGTCGCTTGCGCCGCGGGACATCGTCGCGCGCGCGATCGACGCTGAGATCAAACGCTCCGGGGCGCAATGCGTGTTTCTGGATATCACCGAAAAATCGCCTGAGTTCTTGCAGGGGCGCTTCCCGCACATTTACGAGACGTGTCTGCGCTTTGGCATCGACATGTCGAAGCAGCCGATCCCGGTCGTCCCAGCGGCACATTATCAGTGCGGCGGAATCAGAACCGACGTCAACGGCGCGACGAACTTGCCCGGTTTGTACGCGATCGGCGAAGTCGGCTGCACCGGGTTGCACGGCGCGAATCGGCTGGCGAGCAATTCGCTGCTGGAGGGGCTGGTCGTGGCGCATCGCGCGGCCGAAGCTTGCGTGCGCGCGCGGTCACCGTCGCAGCCGGGATGGAAGATGTCGCTACCGGAATGGGAATCCGGCGACGCCCAGGACGTGGATGAGCTGGTCGTGATCTATCACAACTGGGACGAGATCCGGCGATTGATGTGGGATTACGTCGGAATTGTGCGCACGAATAAGCGCTTGCAGCGCGCGAGCGCACGGCTGCGCAATCTTCAGCGTGAGATCCGCGAGTTTTACTGGAACTTCAAAGTGTCAGTAGACCTGCTGGAGCTTCGAAACCTCGCCACGGTGGCGGCGCTCATCGTGGACTCCGCGCTGAGCCGAAAAGAAAGCCGCGGTTTGCATTACACGCTTGATTATCCGCACACCGAAGATGGACAATTTAAATGCGAAACGCTGCTGAGCCGGAGCTAACACTGGAACGCTTAGTGCTCCACTATTCGTTAGCCGCCTCAGGGCGAAGATTTTGTAGCGTGGAAAACTGTTGCTCGATCTTTATAAATCTGATAAAAAGGTCAGGCGTTTCCCTGATGAAGAGCCTTGCCCTGCTTTGCTTGCCACTTGTCCTGGCGAGTACATTAAAAGCTGACGACTACTCGATTTCGCCTTACGCGAGCGCGGCCGACTTCGCCAAGTACGCGATGAAGCTGCGCGAGGTGGCGTTGCTGAAAGTCGAACCGCAAGTATTCGTGCCAACTGCCTCCCGACCGACCACGACCCGCTTCCCCTGGAAGACGAACATTGTGACGACGGTGTTTTGGGTCGGCGAACAGGCCGGCGGTAACAACCCGGTGCCGAATTTCAAAAGCTCCTGGGACGCGGATTGGACGAGCAGGTACGGCGGGTTCGACAATCCCGACCCGTCCGCACGCCGCAATTACATTCCGGTTTCATTCGTGCCGCGACAAAATCCGTTCTATTGCGCACTGCCTTACAACGATGTTACGCACGGCCAGTTCAAGCCGGAAGCACCGCTGGTCATTCCGTGGTTCAAACAGGCGTACATGGGGGCGGGCCAGTCAGTTTGCCAACATCGTTGGGTGGCAATTCGTAAGGGCAATCGGACGTGCTACGCGCAGTGGGAAGACTGCGGGCCGTTTCGCACTGATCATTTCCAGTACGTTTTCCAGAATGAGCGGCCAAAGCCGAACCTGAACCACGGGGCCGGGTTGGACGTTTCGCCCGCTATTCGCGATTATCTCGGTCTTGCGCCAACCGATGTGACGGATTGGCAGTTTGTCGAGGTTCGCGATGTGCCACCGGGGCCATGGCGGAGTTACGGCGAGAACAACAACTTCGTTATCGCTCGGCGTGAGCTCGAACAGCAACTCGCAAAAGGCGTTTCGGGCGCAGCCAAGAAATAGGGTTGTTAGCCGCGGCGAGTCCGTCCTGCGGAATCCAATTTAACGCAGGCGCGATGACAACTTGCCAAGAGTGCGTTGCAGTTCTTCCGCGCGACGCAATAGCGGTTCGCAGCTGCGCCGTTGCACTTCGCAATGCTCGATGAGCGGCTGGAGCTTCTCCAGCACCGTATCGTGAAACGCATCAATCGCGTGCTTGAAGTGTTCGGTGAGGACGTTTCGTAGCTCGCGCATCTGCACATCTTTTGCTTGCGCGTAGGCTCGCAAAATCATTTCGCGGCCGCGCCAGGCCACCACAGCTCCAGCAGATGCGGCACACACCGCAAGCAAGGCGAAAACGGCGGCGAGACCGCTACTGAATTTTATTGTAACGACTGCGAGCACGGCGCCTAGCCCTGCGATCACGAGCAACGCCCGCAGGCTTCCCGAAAGTTTCGTGAGCAATCGAACGATCTTTGAGAGATCGCCGGTGAGGTTTTGGGACAGTGCACGCGTTACCGCATCGAGCAAGTCGCGTTTCTGTTGTGCAAAATCGGGACCTGCGTGCGGCACTTTGTGTTTGGCATCGGTAATGAGTTGGTCGTCGATGGTGTCGTGCAGTTGCGGCCAAAGTCCACGCAGCTCGGTTTCGAGCGGCTGTGCAGTCTGCTCGACGTACTGTTCGATCGATGCGCGAAGCTTCGCTCCGAAATCAGCTTCGCAATGCTGCAGCCACGCGCTGGAACGGATAAGCAGGCTGCCAACGTTCGCAAGTGAGAGCTTCCGCTTGATCGCTTCGACTGCTCCGCCGATCTGTTCCCGGCAAATTCCCTCCAGCCTAACGAGTGCATCATCGCTCGTCCGCAACGTTTGTTCCTTTAGTATTTGCCGCAGTGCTTCGGTCCGTGCCAGCCGGCGCTCGTCGCGAGTGACTGCGTCTACGGACGCGCGCAGTTCGCTCGCGATATCATGCAGCGCTACCTGCGCAAGCTGGCAGGCCGAACGCAGCGGTTGCACGCGTCCGCCAGATTGATTGACAACCAGGTTTATCTGCTCTTTGAAGGCGTCGAACTCGTTTTGTCGCTCCGCGTATTGGTTCTGGCCGCGGATCGATCGCGCGCGCAGCGCGTCGCGCGCAGAGATCGCGAAGATTGGCGGCGTAAATCCAAGCTCGTGCTTCGCATCGTCCTCAAGATTGCGCCGAATGATCGCGATCTCTTTCGGTTCGCGAAGGTCTGCCTGTTGCAAAACGAAGACGAACTTTTTCAGCGGCAGTTGACCGCCGGTCATGAAATCCCAGCTTGCCCGCGACCACGGATTCCGCAGCGACAACACAAGCAGGACGAGGTCGGCGCGCGAGACAAATTCAAGGACTGTTTGTCGATCTTGCGCGACTAATTTCTCGATACCCGGCGTGTCGACGATCTTGAGATCGCGCAGCGTTGTGGCTGGCATATAGCATTCCCGCAGCATTGGTGTCACGTCGACAGACTTCGATTCGCGGCCGTATGCGAAGACGGAAATGCGGCTCGATTCCGCCTCGCCGATCAAATTCGCGTCGACCAGTGCGTTGAGCAGTGATGACTTTCCGGCTTTCGATTCTCCGACAATCACAAGCAGGAGCGGCTGGCGAATTTCCGCGGCGAAGCTCTGCAGCATGTCTAACCACGCAGGCGTGCGCCGCATTTCGCCGGCGAGCTTCAGCAGACCCGTGACGGCTGCTTCCAACTCATTGCGCGCCTGCAGGTAGGAGTCGGCGATCATGCCGCGACTTAACCGTTCGGTGGTGGCGAAGAGATTCGCACCGCTGAATCCGTCGCTTGGCGGATGGCCCTCGGTTGCGCCGGCTGCGCTTGAGTTGCAGGCGCAACAGTTTGTTTGACAGGCCGCGACGCGTCCGGAATCGCCATACGAATCAGTTCCGATACAGTGACGAACTGAAATCCTTTTGCCTGCAGTTGATCCAGAACCGCAGGCATCGCGGCAATTGTCCCCGGGTGAATGTCGTGCGCCAAAACAATGGAGCCGGCGCGCGTCTCTTTGACAATGCGGTTGCAAACCACGGTCGGGCCAGGCCGTTTCCAATCCAATGGGTCAACGTCCCAGAGAATGATTTCGTAGCCGAATTGTTCGTGAATCCAGCGCTTTTGCCGCGGGGTCACCGATCCATAGGGCGGGCGCAGTAAGGTCGGCTTGCGTCCGGTGGCGTTTTCGATCGCGTCTTCAGTCTGGCGTAATTGCTGCCGCACGCTGTCATCGGACATTTTCGCCAAATTTGGGTGTGACCAACTGTGGCTGCCGATCTCGTGGCCTTCGCGCGCCGCGCGCGCCACGATCTCCGGATGCTTAGCGACGTTTTCGCCAATAACAAAAAACGTCGCTCTGATGTGATGGGCGGCGAGAAGATCGAGCAGCTTCGGCGTGAGGGTGGCGTGCGGGCCGTCATCAAACGTGAGTGCGATGTACGGGCCAGCGACGTGGACGGAACTGAAAGTGAGCCGCGGTTCAGCGGACGCAGTTCGGGTATTGCTCGGCTCGTTCTCCGCCTCTAATTGGCACAGCGCCAATGAGGCTATGCAACCGAGAAGCAACCAACCGACGGAACGCATGAAAAGGAGAGCGGAGCGGATGCGTGTATCTAGCAGAGGCTTTCACGGGTGCAACGCCGCGTCCGACACGCGCGCAAGATCGACAAATCGCCGAGCGGCTGGCAGTCATCCTGCTCTTTTCATGAGCGAACGGGTCGGGCTGCGCGCTCAGCTGTGCACAAGGTGAGTTGAGGGGCGGGTGGAAGAGAATGCTCCCGAATGAAGATTTTAGTTGTTGAAGATCATCTGGACAGTCGCAACAGCCTCGAACGGCTGTTGCGTCGACGCGGTTACGAAGTGGTCGGCGTCGCGAGCGCCGAAGAAGCTAGGCAAGCAATCACGGAACAGAGTTTTCCGTTCCTGATTTTGGACTGGATGCTGCCTGGGAAAAGCGGGCTTGAGCTGTGCAAGGAGCTGCGGGCGCAGCCCGGTGGGGACGACACGTTCATCCTCCTCATCACCGCGCGGCAAAATACCGAAGACCTGCAGCAGGCTCTCGCCGCGGGGGCAAATGATTATTTGAGCAAACCGCTCGATACGGCCCTGTTGAATGTGCGCTTGTCGGTTGCGGAACGGCAGGTCCGTGAGCTGGGCGAGCGCAAGCAGGCACGTGCCGCGTTGGAGGAATCGGCACGAACGATGACCGGCATACTGGAAAACACCACCGACGGATTTTTCGCCGTCGATGTGAGCTGGAAATTCATCTATCTCAATCCGGAAGCGGAGAAACTTCTCGGTCGCAAACGGCCTGAGTTGCTCGGTGCCGAGCTGTGGCAACAATTTCCCGAACTGCTGGGCTCGCCGTTCGAGTCGAATTTCCGCCGGGTCATCGCTGAGCAAACGACCATGGAATTCGAAGCCAGCGACGTAGCCGGCAAAGTGTGCTTTGAAATGCGCGCTTATCCGAGCGGGACGGGCATGTCGGTTTTCTTCCGCGACGTCAGTGAACGCAAAGCGACGGAAGAGAAGCGGCTGACGACGAGCAAACTCGAATCGCTCGGCACTTTGGCCGGCGGAATTGCGCACGACCTCAACAACATCCTCACCGTTATTTCGGGCAACATCGGTTTGGCGCAGATTGAAGCCCCGGCGCATGCGCCACATCTACTTTCACATCTGGCAAAGGCCGGACAGGCCGCGCAACACGCGGCGCGCCTTTCCGGCCAATTACTAACATTCTCTAAAGGCGGTTCACCACTCAAACGTGTCACCTCGATTGCTGAGTTACTCGGACGCGCCGCTGAATTTTCGCTCTACGGTTCGAACTTGCGCGCGGAACTTGACGTGCCGGGTACGCTGTGGAAAGCCGAAGTCGACCCGGCGCAAATCGAGCAGGTCATAAATGCGCTCATGATCAATGCGCGCGAGGCGATGCCGCATGGCGGCGTGGTCCGACTGGTGGCGTGCAATGTAAAAGTGGACGGAAGACGCAGTGCGCTCTTGCGGCCGGGCCGCTACGTCAAAATCGCGGCTATCGATCAAGGCCGCGGAGTCGACCCGAAACTCGCATCAAAAATCTTCGATCCTTATTTCACAACGAAACCAACGGCGAGCGGCCTCGGGTTGGCGATCAGCTACTCGATTGTCAAAAAGCACGGCGGCTTGTTACATCTGGAAAGTTCTTCGCCTGCAGGATCGACATTTGCATTTTACCTGCCGGCAGCGCCACGGGTGCAACGTAACGGTGATCACGTCCGGCTCGCCGAAACCGGCTCAGCATTCAACGGCCAGCGTCGGGTCCTGGTGATGGACGACGAAGCGGGGATCCGCGAGATTACAGCGCAGTTGCTCAGCACGCTCGGCTACCAAGTTGCCGCCGTGGCCGACGGTAACGAGGCGGTTAAACTTTATGAACGCGGGCTGCGGCGGGGCGAACAATTTCACGCCGTCATTCTCGACGCAACGATCCGCGGCGGAATGGGTGGCGTGGCGACGATCGAAAAGCTGCGCGACATCGACCCGCAAGTGACCGCTATCATTTGCAGCGGCTACTCGGATGAAGAGGCGCTTTCGAAGTTTCTTGCCTACGGTTTCTCTGGCGCATTGCCAAAACCGTTCACGCGTCGCGAGCTGGCAGACGTTCTTCAGCGCGCCTTTCAAGCAGCGAACACGAATTGACCGTCGGCAAACAACGACGACCTCGAAAAGATCGGTCAGCCCTTGCGCAGTTTCTCTAACTCGGCGATGAACGCGCTCGGCCCGCCGGGAGTATAACCAAGCTCGCCAACCACTTTCCCATCACCGTTCAACACGAAAATGGTGGGGAAACCGATGACCTGATATCGCATCGCGAGTTCCTCGTTCTGTTTTCTGACGCTGGCCGACTGCGGCTTGCCGCGCGGAAAATCTGCCTCCATCAGGACCAGATTCTTACTCGCGTAATCTTTGAACTGCGGCGTCGAAAAGATTTCCCGGTCGAGCTTGATACACCAGCCGCACCAGTCGGACCCGGTGAAGTTAAGCAGCACCAATCTGTTGCTCGCTTTCGCTTCCTCTTGCGCTTTTTTGTAATCGGTGAGCCACTCCGCGCCCGCCTTCGCCGATGTGGCAAAGGCAAAAACGGCAACGGCGCCGCAAAGAATTACCCGACGACTGTTCACGCGGGCAACTTCGGCCACGCGAGCGCGAACTGCAACAACACGAGTTGCGCGATAATCCGCGCGGAAAACTACCGGATGTGGCCGGAGACGAGCTTGGTCATCTCGAACATGCTGACCTGACTCTTGCCGTTAAATACCGGCCGGAGCGTGTCGTCCGCGTTGATCTGCGTTCTCTTCTTTTTGTCCTGCAGGCCGTGTTTCTTGATGTAGTCCCAAAGCTTTTTCGTGAGCTCGGAGCGCGGCAGCGGTTTGGAACCAACAACGGCAGCGAGTTTATCGTCGGGTTGCACCGGCCTCATGAAGGCTGGATTTGGCTTGCGTTTGGAAGAAGTTTTCGTTTTCGGCATACAGGGTGATTACTGCCTCGCCCGTTGCAGGGCAACACTATTTTTTTACTTCTCGCCGAACTACGACTGCCGTCACATCGTCGAGCAACTGCTGGTCATCGTCTGATTTCGGGGAGTAACGCAACAGTTGCTCGAGCAGTGTCTGAGCGTCTGATGCCGAACCATTCAGTTTTTCGATCAACCGTTGCGGCGTCAGCCGGCGTGCGACGCGTGCGCGCCCGCCGAACAAGCCATCAGTGTAGAGAATGAACGCATCGCCGGGTCGAAGATCGATAACGGTTTCGCTAAACTGCGTTGGCTGCGCCACGCCTAACGGGGGCGCGTGCGACGAGACCGCCTCCGCGCTCGCTCCCTGGCGAGCGATGAGCAGCGGTGGATGCCCAGCACCGACCACGCTGGCGCGACCGCTGCCGGCTTCCAACGCCACGCACATTGCGGTCATAAACGAGCGCGCACCGAAGATACTGCGGAAATCTTCGTTGACCGCGCGCATGAGTGCGTCCGGTGCGCCGTGCTCGATGCTGCCGTGATGAAAGAGAAGTTTTGCCAACGTCGTGAGGAGGGCGGCGGAAGCGCCATGCCCGGTGGCATCGACAATCCAAAAAAGGGTGCGCGCGTCTTTCAACGTGAGCCAGCCGTAAATGTCGCCGCCGACTTGAATGACGGGGCGATAATAATCGGCAATGTCCCATCCCGAAAGTGGCGGTCGTTTTTGCGGGATGAGTGATTGCTGCGTCAAACGTGCCGCGGCGAGATCGCGCTCGAGATTGCGTCGCCATTGTTCCAGCTCTTCGTTTTGCTGTTGCAACTGCTCCCGCATCGAGCGGAGCCGCAGCTGCGTCTCAATTCGGGCGCGCAACACCGCGGTGTTGATCGGTTTGGTGACGAAATCATTTGCACCGGCGTCGAGGCAAAGAACTTCGCTTTGTTCGTCCGTGTGACCGGTCAACATGATCGCGGGAACATTCGCGACGTCCGAGTCCGCGTCGGCGCGCAGCTTTTTCAAGACTTCCGCGCCGTTCAATCCCGGCATTTCAAAGTCGAGAAGCAAAAGCGATGGCTGCTCACGGCGAACTAATTCGAGGGCTTCGTCGCCGGTCTCGGCCTCAGCGCAATCATAACCAGCTGAGCAGAGTGTGCGCACGAGCACTCGACGGGTTGCTCTGTCATCATCCACGATCAGGATCTGCCCATCAGCTTTCTTGGCCATCTGTTTTGATTCGCAATCCGCTGCTCCGTCTACTGTATCCGATCTCGATCGAACAAGCTGGTTGCGCACCAAGTCGCGCCAATTTAGGCATTGGCAACCGCTCGCAAGACAGGTTACGTTTTTTATTTAGCTACTCAGAACTATGAAATTCTCCCTGTCGCTTGCGCTGCTCGCTGCCTTTTTCATTTCCGCCTGTTCCGACGTTGAGGAACCGCCAGCGCGGGTGCGGCGCCATGTTGCGCAATATCCGCCTGCCGGGCAGGAGCAGTATCCGCCGCAACAGCAGCCATTCAATCCGAACGCTCCGCCGCCGGAAAATATGCCGCCGCAGGAGCCAACAGCCGCGCCCCCACCCACGGCGATGGCGACCCGATCTGAAAAAGGCGATCACCCCTACGGCATCCCGGTCCCTGGTAAACCACACGTCGTGGAGAGTCCATTTTCCCCTGGCAAATATGTCGATGTCGAAGGATTCCCGCCCGGCACCGAGGTCAAAGATCCCTACACCGGCAAAATTTTCCTCGTACCTTAGCGATCGGCGGCCGCGATCTCAGTTGCGGCTCATGCGGGATGCTAGATACTGGGTGAGGGATCAAAGGCGTGTGACGCGTTCAGGTGTTGAAGCGTTTTAATTTCTTGCTTTAACCGTTTCCGCGCTGCAACGCCTCACCGATTTCTTTTCATGGAGTTCCGGGTCAAGCGCGCGCCACGAATCGACACTGAAATCACCGTGCCGGGTGACAAAAGCATTTCACATCGCGCGGTTATCATCGCCGCTCTCTCGAACGGTGTCTGTACGCTGCGCGGCTTTTTACTGAGCGACGATTGCATGCGCACGATTAGCGCGTTGCGTGCACTCGGCATCAGGATCGAACAACCTGATTCGGACACCCTGGTTGTGTATGGCAAAAAGCGCGTACTCACGCCACCGAAGGAGGAAATTGACTGTGGAAATTCGGCCACGACGATGCGGCTGCTCGCTGGATTGCTTGCCGGCCAAACCTTCGAAAGCCGCTTGGTCGGAGACGCTGCACTTTTGCGGCGTCCGATGGATCGCATCATTACACCGCTGCGCCAGATGGGGGCGGCGATTGTGGCCGAAGGCCCGGAGCAAACCCCGCCCATTCGCATTCACGGCGGTTCGCTTCGCGGAATCCACTACAAGTCGCCGGTGGCGAGCGCACAGGTCAAAGGCGCGGTGCTCCTTGCCGGTCTGTTCGCCCGTGGCAAAACCACCTTTGAGGAACCTGTCCCGACGCGAAATCACACTGAGCTGATGCTGAATTATTTCCTCGTTCGCACGGCGAAGGAGAACGACACGAGCGTCAGCATTTTTGGCGACCAGATGCCGGAGTCGCGCGACTTCGACATTCCGGGCGACATTTCTTCGGCTGCGTTCTGGCTGGTGGCAGCGGCGGCGCAGCCTGGCGGTCACCTTCTGGTGCGTAACGTCGGATTGAACGAAACGCGAACGGCTGCGCTCGGTGTGCTAGTGCGCATGGGCGCACAGGTGCGCGAGGCCATCGAAGATGTTGATCAAGTCGAGCCGCGCGGAATTGTCGAAGTAACCGGTGCGCCGCTGAAGGGGACCGTCATTCAGGGCAAAGAAATTCCGCAGCTCATCGACGAACTGCCTGTGCTCGCCATTGCTGGAGCACTCGCGAGCGGCACCACGATTATCCGACAGGCTCATGAATTGCGCGTCAAAGAAACGGATCGCCTCGCAGCGATCGCGCACAACCTGCGCCTCATGGGAGCGCAGGTGCTTGAGATGAACGACGGCTTGGAAATCCACGGCCCGACTCCTTTGCGCGGGGCGCGCGTGCCCAGTTTCGGAGACCACCGCATCGCGATGGCGTTCGCCGTTGCTGGTCTATTCGCCGACGGCGACACCGTCGTGCAGGACGCCGACTGCGTGCGCGAGTCGTATCCGGAATTCGCGAGCACACTTGAGGAGTTCACGAATCAGAAACGGATGCGCACCAGCACGCCGGTCATTGGTTCCCTGGCCGCGCGTTTAGGCGAAGAATAACGCTTGGCGCATGCTCCGGCAGCTTGCGCAGCAGCTGCCCGTCCGAGTAGATGTCGATCATGCAAACCAGTTGCCATTGGGTCGTGACGATCGATGGCCCAGCTGCTTCGGGCAAAAGCAGCGTCGCACGCGAACTCGCCCGCCGACTACGTTTCGTTTACGTGAATTCCGGTGCGATTTACCGGGCGATTACCTGGTACGTTCTGCGGCAAGGGGTCCCAGCCAGCGACTCCGCGCGTATTGCCCAACTGGTCGGCGCGGCCGCAATCGATTGCCAGCTCGAAAACAACGAATCCCGCGTTGTTATTGGCGCTATCGATCCGACGCCGCATTTGCGCGAACCGTCTGTCAACGATGCCGTCTCCCAAGTGAGTACCGTCTCTGCGGTACGCCACATTGTCACGGAGAAGGTCCGTGGCTACGCGCGCGAGCACGATTTGGTGGTCGAAGGCCGGGACATTGGCTCGGTGGTCTTTCCCGATACGCCTTTTAAGTTTTACATCGACGCCTCGCCAGATGTGCGGCTGCGGCGGCGCGCAGCCGAAGGCCAGCGCGATGAGATCGCCGCGCGCGACTGGGTTGATTCCTCGCGACGCTCTGCCCCGCTGACCATCGCGCCCAACGCGCACGTGATCGACAGTTCGGAGCTCAGCGTAACCGACGTGGTGGATGAAATCGTTAGGCGATTACGCGAAACAAACTTGCCGATTTAAGTAATGCGGTAATGCAACAGTTCAGCGGCAATAATCGCTTAAGTGAGTAGCTGATGAATTTTTACTACTGGATCGGCTATCATGGCAGCCGGCTTCTCGCGCAATTGTTCTTTCGCTTCCGAATCATTCATCGCGAACGCATGATCCAAACTGGTCCAGTGATTGTCGCGATGAATCACCAGAGCTATCTCGATCCGCCGCTCGCCGGAAATGCGTGTGACCGCGCCATCTATTTTCTGGCCAAGAAATCATTGCTCGATGCACCGATCCTTCGCTGGCTACTGCCGAAACTGAACGTCATTCCAGTGAATCTCGAGGGGAACGACCGCCGCGCGCTTAAAACGTTGATCCGAGTTTTACGTGCCGGCGAATGCGTGCTCGTTTTTCCGGAAGGATCACGTACCCCGGACGGAAATCTGCAGCCGGCACTGCCCGGTGTCGGCCTTCTCATCGCCAAAACGCGCGCACCGGTCGTCCCGATGCGAATCTTCGGCGCGTTTGACGCCTGGCCGATCGGCGGGAAACTGCGGCTCTGGCGCAGAATTACCATCATCGTCGGTGAGCCGATTTATTTTTCCGCGGCCGATTTTCAGAACCCCGGCAGAACCACATGCACCGCGGTTAGCCAGCGTGTCATGGATGCGATTGGGGGTATCAAAATGCCCGAAGCAAAGATCGACATTCGCAGGACCGACAATGACGTTAAGCCAGCAACGTCAACCTCGATAATTCGCCGGTGAATCCGCCGCCAACCTCCCGCGTGTGCAAAGATGCGATTGTCGTGATGATTATAATTGTCGCGGTCATGGCATTTGTCGCCATCTATGCCAACGTGCAGCGCTGGCGTCGGGACAAACTCGAGCACGTGATTATCACGCCAGTTGCATCTCCCACGGCTTCACCAGCCGCGCCGTGAGGGTTTCGAATAACACCGCACCACCAGAGTCTAAGGCTGGCATGAACAGATTTCTGATTTTCTCTGCGGCTGGTCTCCTCGCGTCGTTTATTGGTTGCCAGAAACAGCAGAGTGAGGCGGAACGAAATGCCGAGGTCGAGCGGCAGGTGAACGAGCGGCTGGCAGCTGAACATCAGGCGCAGGAACAGCAACGCCTGGTCCAGCGCCAGGATGAACTCGACGCGCGCTTGCGCGAGTTGAATGAACAACAACGCGCGGCCGCGAGCACGCCCGAGCCGCAGCGGACCGAGACCGAGCGCAGCACGCGCGAGACTTTCGAAGCGCAACCCGCCGCTTCATACTCGATGTTCTACACCAAGCTCGAACCATTCGGCGTCTGGCGCGAGACCCCGACCTACGGCTACGTCTGGCAACCGCGCGAAGCGATGCAATCGCGTAGTTGGCGGCCATACACAAATGGCCATTGGATTTACACCGACGCGGGCTGGACGTGGATTTCCGAGGAGCCTTTCGGCTGGGCCGCATACCATTATGGCCGCTGGATGCGATTGCGCGGGATCGGCTGGGTTTGGGTTCCCGGTAGCGAATGGGCGCCGGCCTGGGTCTCATGGCGCACGAGCAACGATTACGTCGGTTGGGCGCCGCTGCCGCCGGAAGCGCGGTTCGAACGCGATGCCGGGATCAAGAATTGGGCCGACGGTTATTACGATATCGGGCCGGAGCAATATTGCTTCGTCCCGACGCGCGAGATTGGAACCCAACGAATCGAGCGCGTTGTTGTGCCGCCCGAGCAAAACGTCACGATCGTGAACCAAACCACGAACGTGACCAACATCACTTACAACAACAGCATGATTGTGAACCAGGGGCCGAATTACGACGAGCTGCGCGCGCGCAGCCAACAGCCTATCCAACATCTGCGATTGGAGCGCCGGACAACGGTCGAAATGGAGAACCCCCGTCCCATTGTGAAAGGGGAAGTAGTTGAAATGCCTGCACCGGTAATCGCCGCAACACAGCCAGTCGAGCGGCCGGCGACGGTAAGAGAAACAGTCGCAGCGGTTGTCGAACGGGGCTGGGAAGGAATTGCCGATCAGCAAGCGGTGCAGCGAGCGCGTGCAAAAATAAAATCCGAAGCGACGCCGCCGCCGAACGCGCCGCCCAAAACTTTCATCAAACCCGCGCCGGCCACCGGACAGACCCGTGCGACTGTGCCGTCTCCGCGCCCAATAGCGACGGCGATTGCAAGATCGACAATCACGCCTCCGGCAACATCAGTGGTGCAAACGCCAACGCCTACGCAGGCCGTTCGCCCAACACAGACTCCGATACCGAGTCGTGCGGCAGCTCCATCGGCGCCGCCTACTGAAGGTGCCGTCCATACAGCAACTCCGATCGCAACGCCGACACCAGCAATGCTGCCAACCCGACTCGCCACCGCAACACCGCGTCCGACGGCGACAGCTGTTGCAACGCCGACTGCCATCGCGCGCCCGACCTTTTCGCCGCGGCCATCTGCAACGGCGGCTTTCTCGCCGACACCGGCGGCGTCTCCGACATTTGGACGCGCTGGAACCAAGGAGCAGCGCGAGGCGCAAAAGGAATTGCGGAAGCAGGAACGCGCTGCACGCAAACAGGAGCGTTTGGAACGTGCGACGCCAACCCCTGCCGCCACTGCAACTGCGTCGGTTCCTGCGTCAGCATCACCCGGCGCGGCCGAGTCGCCGGGGAAACACAAAAAGCGTCCTGGCGAAGCTGCAACCTCACCAACCGCTACGCCGACGGCTTCGCCTTCTCGTTAGGTGTATTTTCCGCCGAGCTGCGGCTCTGTTGGGCGGCGAGTTCGCGCGCGTAAGCCAGCGTGTCGATTGCATCTGCCGTTTTGTCGCGGCGGATCGCTTTAATCCGCGGGAATCGCAACGCCAGTCCGCTTGTGTGGCGCGTGCTCGGCTGAATCGAGTTGAACGCGACCTCCAGCACGATGTCCGGCTTCACTTCGCGATAACGGCCATGATCGGCAATCGTGTTTTGCTTGAAGTGCTCGGTCAGCTCAGCAATCTCGGCGTCGGTAAGTCCGCTGTAGGCTTTGCCGATTGGGAGCAGCTCGCCGGTAGTCTCCTCGCGCACGGCAAACGTGTAATCGCTCAGGACATGATTGCGTTTGCCGTGGCCGAGCTCGGCCGCAACGACCACCACATCGAGCGTCGCCAGTTCCTTCTTTAACTTGTACCAGAACATGCCGCTTCGCCCTGGCATGTAAAAACTTTCCGGGTCTTTTACCATCAGCCCTTCGTTCGCGCGGCGGCGCGCTTGCTGAAAAATCTCCTCCAGCTCGGCGGCGGAGTGCGCGGGGAAGGTCTCAGCCGCTTCGAATCGCGGCGGCAAACGCACGCTTCGCAGAAGTTCACGACGTTCCCGCAACGGTGTCTTTAAAAGCGAGCGTCCGCTTAGCCAAAGCAAATCGAAAGCGATGAACGCGACCGGCACATCGGCCGAAGCCGCGTCGAAGAGATCGGCGCCGTCACTTCTGCGGCCGAGTCGCTTTTGCAGATCGAAGAACGTAAGCTTGCGTCCGTGCTCGAACGCGACGATCTCGCCGTCAAGGATAAGATCGACATCGAACTGCCGCGCCGTATTCGCGAGTTCCGGAAACTGTTCGGTGATCTGCTTTAAATCGCGGGAGAAAATCTCTGCGCGTTGCGCCGAGTGATGCAGCTGCGCGCGAATTCCGTCGAATTTGTCTTCCGCATACACAACCTTCGCATGTTCAAAGCGCGCCCAGATCGCTTCGGCGGTAGGTTCGGGAGTCGCGAGCATGCATTTGATCGGCCGGAAGATCGACAACTCCGCGCGATCCAACTCTTTTTTCGATGCGAGTAATGCGGTCGCTCCGATGTCGCCAAGCAGCATGTTTGCTTCTTTCACGTCCTCCAGTGGAACATCAAACGCTTTCGCCACTGCCTCCTCGACCAAGCCTTCGCGCAAACCGATCCGCAGGTCGCCAGTCAAAATCTTAACCACGTACTCGCCTTCTTTGGCCGACAAGATCGACATTCGCTTTTCGAGCAGTTCCGCTTTCGCAATCGGTCCACGCGCGCGGTGCAAATTTTCAAACAACTTGCGGGATTCGGAAATCGAAAACGGCTCCGGTTGCGTACGACTCGCGAGAATCTCGAACGCCGCTTTGCCGGCATCGCCATGTTTGGCTGCGATGCGGTGGAACTCCGAGTCGCTAATTTTGGTTGCGGCTTGCAGCGCTCGAAAAATCACCGACCAACCAACTTGCAGCGTGCGCGGATCACTCTGGGCAAAGGCGCGGCCGGTGAAATATGTTGTCGCAATCGCGAGCTGCGCCGGGCTGAGACTGCGCAGGTAATCGGAAAGCACGCGCACCTTCTCGAGTTTTGGCGGCGTGGCGGCAATCGCTTCGCCAATTCGGGCGAACTCGCCGAATTCTGACTCTATAGTGGCCGTTGTCTCAACGGCATGGGCATTGCCGCCGGGGACGGCGGGTGCCACAGGGCCGGCATCCAAATTCATCTCGATTTGATTTTCCTCGCCTAACGCCCATGCGTCCATGCCACGCGCGCGCAAGTCGCGCGCGAACTCGGCCGCAAATCCATGCAGGGTGAGAACGCGTTTCGGTTGTACAAGGTGGACATACCGGATCAGGTCGTCGTAATCTGCATGATCGGAAAGCGGGAAGGCGGCATCGACCTGGTAGCGATAGACCGCATTTGCATCGACGGCCCACCCGCTGATCATGGCGGTGCGTTTGCGCGGAATGTTGTCAATCATGCGCGAGTGGTTCGCGCTTGGCGGACAGATCAGGACTTTGCCTGCGAGGTCGTTTGGATTGTAACGGACGTACTTACAGAACGAGCGGCCGAGTTGCTCGTAGACGTGCGTGATTTGAAAGACCGAGCCATGCAGCATCGGCACGAGCCCGGCGCCTTCGAGTGCGCAGAGAATCTCCTGCGCTTTGCCTAACGAATAGCCGAACAGCACCGGGACCACGCCGTCGTCCAGTGCCTCGCGGCAGAACGCAACAATCTGATCAACGACTTGTTCGGTCGGCGGAAAGCGGTAGCGCGGCTGTCCGAACGTCGTTTCCATGATCAGCGTAGCGGCGTGCTTCCACTCCGCCAGTTCGGCCGATTTGCCGCGGCGCAACTTGAAATCGCCGGTATAAAGGAGCGACTCGTTTGCAGTCTCGAGATAGAGCTGCGCCGAACCAAAAACGTGCCCGGCCGGCAACAGCATAAGATCGACACCATGGAAGCGCCGCTTCACGCCGAAAGGCAATACGTGTTCCTGCCGCTCTCCGGGCATTCGCGCGCGCAGCAGCCGGGCCGTGCCGGGCGAGGCGATAATCTCCTGATGCGGCGCGATATGATCGCTATGCGCGTGCGACACGAACGCGAGCGGTTTCGCGTCCCACGGGTCGAGCCACAAATGCGCTTGCGGCAGGTAAACACCACGCTCGTAACGGACATCCATGACAGCTCCAATTTTAAGCTGAAATGACAGCGAAAGCTCGCGCCCGCGGCCGGCGCATTGACAGGCTCGGCGGTGGCGGGTTTGATTGGAGCCGAATGAAGACGGTTTCGCTGGCGCTGCTTCTAGGGTTCTCACTGCCAACTGCTCTTCGCGCCGAGTCGCAACCGGAACCGAAGCTGCTTGCGAAGGTCACGCCGTTGCCCGTGGCGCTCAGCGACGATTTCGACTTCCGCAAAGTGAAACTTTATTTCTTGTCCGAAAAACCGACGCAGCTGAAGACGAGGCGTTCCATGTCGCTTAACCCGAACGCCTATGCAACCGACACAGGGCAACAGGCCGTGGTTAACCAGGACAGCTCGCTTAGTTTCGAGCGGCAATACCGGTTATTCGGGGCGGTCACGGCCCTGGACCAGCGCCAGCGGCTCGGAGACTATTTGGATTTCTTCTGGCGCGCGAAACGGCCGGCCGACGTGACGGTGCGGCTGGAATATCGCCAGGAAAAGTTGCACGATCTCGTGCAGGCGCAGGAGGTCTCCTACACGAACGTGCACGGCACGCACAAAACCGAATTTAGAGTCATCGGCGATGACTACCTGGATGACGGGCGGGTGACGGCCTGGCGCTGCCTGCTCATTGAGAACGGCCGGATCGTAGCGGTGCGGCGTTCCTACCTGTGGGATTAAGCGGGAGGCGCACTCGCGCCGACAGGTTTGACAGCGCAATTGTCGACCCTGTATCTTATTATTTGTTTAGCAGTGGAATCGTCGATTTTAGTTGGAGTGAGCGGCCCGGCCGTTTGGATCAAGGTCGAAGGTAAAGGCAGTTTTCTGAACAGCGGGAACTTGAAGGAGTTCGCCAAACAGATGGTCGACCGCGGCTATCGCCAGTTCATAGTGGATCTCGCAGATTGCGCGATGATGGATTCGACCTTCATGGGCACGATGGCGGGGATCGCCTTGCGCTTAAAGGAGCTCGGTCGTGGGCATCTGCACATCGTGCACTGCGGCAATCGCAGCCACGAACTGCTGGCAGGTCTCGGCCTCGACCACGTATTCGACATTCACACCAACGGTTCAGTCGCGCCGAAATGCGAGACGCTCTCGCGACAGGCGAGCGGCGAGAGCGTTATCGAGCAAAAGCAGGAGCGCGCGCAAACCATGCTCCAAGCGCACGAAGCGCTTTGTCAGGTTGCTCCCGAAAACGTTTTCCGGTTCAAGGACGTTCTCGATTACCTGAAACAAGACCTTCATCAAAAGACAGCGTCGAAGTAAGCTGACGCTGTATCATGTCGCCGAGTCTTCTTTTCGGGCTGCTCCTCCTCTGCATTGCCGGTTGGATCTACACTACGCTGCTACTGTCCCGCCGCCTGCGCGTGCTCGAACGCTCGAAAGAGGAGATTCAGGTCGAGGAGACGTTGGTATTCGATTTTTTGCACGGGCTGGGCGAAGCCTTCAGCGAAACGATTCGCCCCAACCATTTGCACCGCCTCATCGTCGAGGGTGCGACACGCGTGCTCGATGCGCATGGTGGCGCGCTTTACATGGTCGACCGCACGGGCACGAAATTGTTGCCTGCGTTTGTTTCCAAGGGTTGTCCGCCGCTAGTTGAAATCCCGGAAGATGTCCTTGCGCAGGCTGCCGCCAGCCCAGCGGCACTCGAGAGCTATGTGCGGCTTCGCGCGGTCGGGGCCGGGGAAGGGACCATCGGCCGCGTCTGGCAAATGGGTCAGGTAATTTACCTTAACGAACTGTCGCAAGCCCCTGAGCTGGCAAAACTGCGTGACAGCTCCTTCGGCGCAGCGTCTGTCATGATGGGTGCGCTGCTTTACGCCAAACAAAACATGGGTGTGCTGGCGGTCGCCAATGGCCCGATGGGCTCCCCGTTCTCACAAAGCGACTTCGTCGTTTTCAAATCCATTGCCGAGCAGTCGGCCTTCGCTCTCTACAACGCCATCATCTACTCGGAAGCGAACGAGAAAAAGCGTCTCGATCACGACCTGGAGATCGCGCGCGATATTCAGCGCATTCTTTTACCCGCCGAAGCGCCAGCGGTGAACGGATTCGAACTCAACGGCATCAATGTGCCAGCGCGGCAAGTGAGCGGAGATTACTTCGACTACATCAAGGTGGATGACGAGCGGCTCGGGGTCGCGATCGCCGATGTTTCCGGCAAGGGTGTCCCCGCCTCGCTCATCATGGCTATTTGCCGCAGTGTCCTACGCAGCCAGGCAGCGCAGAATCCGTCGCCCGCCGATGTTTTGCAAAAGGTGAACCGGCAGCTTTATCCCGATATCAAAGAGGACATGTTTATCAGCATGGCTTATCTGGTGCTCGATCACGCGCACAACGGCACCGTCACCCTCGCCCGCGCGGGCCATGACGCGCCGTTGCTCTACAAACGGAGCGCGCAAAGCGTCACGCGGTTGAAGCCGCCTGGTATGGTCCTCGGCATTGACAGTGGCAGCGTGTTCGATAGACTCACAAACGACGTCGCCGTTCCGCTCGAACGCGATGATTGCCTAGTCCTCTACACCGATGGAGTGACTGAAGCCATTGACGGCGAAGGCAACGAATTCGGGCTCGAACGGATGATGGAGTCTGTGCGCGCGAGCGCCACGAATGGCGCCGCCGCCATTGTGACCCGACTCATCGACGACCTGCGCAGCTTCGTCGGCGCGCGTCCGCAAAATGATGACGTCACCCTGATCGCCATCCGAAAGACATGAAAAAAATTCCAGCTACCGACTCCGGCGCGGACAAGAAACAGAACGGCGCACCTGCCTCGGCTGCCGCAAACGCAACATCGACACTCCACGAGGAGAAGCCGACCGAATCTTCGGCGACTGCGCAATCGGAAACAGAGGACCCGATGGCCGGTTTGCAAGCCGACCTTGACCGCTTCCGCGACTTGGCCCTCCGCAGTCAGGCCGATTTCGAGAATTACAAAAAGCGTTGCGCTCGCGAGAAGGAAGAAGCAGTCAAATATGCCAACAGCTCGCTGCTTGAGCGACTGGTCGCAATTGTCGACAACTTCGAGCTGGGTCTGAACGCCGCGCGCGAACAAAGCATGGACTCACCGATTTATTCCGGCATGACTCTCGTCCTGAAACAACTCAACGATTTTCTTGCTGAGAATGGCCTTCAGCCGATCGAAGCTGTGGGCGAGAAATTCGATCCGAATCGGCACGAAGCCATCGCACATGAGCCAAACAGCGACGCTCCCGAAGGAACGGTTATTCGCCAGGTCCGCCGTGGCTATCGTTTCAGGGACCGCCTCCTGCGCCCCGCAACCGTTGTCGTTTCCGCCGGCCCAGCCAAGCACAGAACCGGTGCCGAGTAATCCGGGCGCGGCGTTTGCTCAGCATTTGTCACTCGTCCTTCCTCACTTCTCACTATCTTGATGGCTACGAAGAAGCGCGATTACTACGAAGTCCTCGGCGTCGGACGCAACTCCTCCGAGGACGAGATCAAACGCGCGTATCGCAAGCTCGCGGTCAAGTTCCATCCCGATAAAAATCCCGACGACCCGCACGCCGAGGAAAAATTCAAGGAACTGGGCGAAGCCTACGACGTGTTGATGGACGCCGACAAACGCGCCGCCTACGACCGTTTCGGTCATGCTGCGTTCGCACAAGGTGGCGTCGGCGCCGGCTTTCATGATCCGTTCGACATCTTCCGCGAAGTCTTCGCCGGCGCGGGTGGCGGCATTTTCGAGACGTTTTTCGGCGGGGGGACAATGCGTGCGGAAGATCGACAACGTGGTTCCGATCTGCGTTACGACATGCAGATCACGTTGGAAGAAGCGGCGGCGGGCGTGGAAAAGGAGATTGAAATTCGAAAGCTCGACACCTGCGATAAATGTCACGGCAGCGGCGCCGAGCCGGGCTCGCGGACCATTACCTGCCCAACCTGCGGTGGGCGTGGACAGGTCATCAGCTCGCGCGGCTTCTTCCAAGTTTCCCAAACCTGTCCGCGTTGCCGCGGCATCGGACACATCATCGACAAACCGTGCCGCCACTGTCATGGCGATGGGCGTGTCGAAAAGCTCGGCCGCATCAAATTAAAAATCCCGACCGGAATTGCGGATGGCTCGCGGCTGCGTTCTTCACGCAATGGTGAAGCCGGCACGCGTGGCGGTCCGCACGGCGATCTCTACGTCGTTGTTCACGTAAAGGAACACAAAATCTTTCATCGCGAAGATGACGATCTTTATTGCGAGCTTCCGATTCCATTCACAGTTGCAGCTCTGGGCGGGGAAGTCGAAGTCCCGACGCTCGAAGGCAAGGCGCATCTCAAAGTTCCCTCCGGCACGCAGAGCGGTCAGATCTTCCGTTTGCGCGGCAAGGGCATTGTCAACGTAAATGGCCGCGAGCGCGGCGACTTGCTCGCCCGGCTCATGGTCGAAGTGCCTACGCGCTTAAATAACGAGCAACGCCAGAAACTCGAAGAATTCGGCGCGCTCTGCGGGGACGAAAACACGCCCATCCGCAAAAGTTTTTTCGAGCGCGCCAAGGAATTCTTCGGGTAATCTGTAGTGGCGGTCGTTCCTCGGCCGCAGCTTAGTGGCAACGGCAGTATGCCTGCGGTACAATGCATCGATTCTACATCTCACCGCAGCAGTGGAATCCCGATCTCCTGGTTTTGACCGGCGCGCAAGCGCATCATGCGCGCGACGTGCTGCGCTTGGGGCGCGACGACAAGGTTGCGGTTTTTAACGGGCGCGGCCGCGAGATCACGGCGAAGATTGTCGATGTTAGCGGACGCGAAGTGTCGCTAGCGAAACTCACTCAGAGCGAGACTCCGCCGTTGCGATCGAGGATTTTGTTGGGCCAGGCAATTCCAAAGGGCAAAAACATGGACCTGATCGTGCAGAAAGCGGTCGAGCTTGGAGTGGCCGAGATTTTTCCGCTCATTTCCGCTCGCACAATTGTCGATCTTGCGCAGGACGAGGCGCGGAAAAAACAGGCAAAATGGCAAACCGTCGCGATCGAGGCGGCCAAGCAAAGCGGGCAAAATTGGCTGCCGCAAATTCACCTTCCCCAAACCATGAAGCAGTTTTTCGCCGAACTCCCGCCATCCGATCTTCAGCTGATCGGCTCTTTGCAACCCGGCGCGCTGCACCTGAAGAAAATCCTCGCTGAGTTTGCCGCGGAACATCGATGTCGTCCGCACAGCGTGCTCATGCTTATCGGGCCGGAGGGCGATTTCACGCCGGCCGAGCTCGCGCTCGCGCGCAGTCACGCGTGTCGGCCGATCACCCTCGGGCCGATCATTCTCCGCGTCGAAACTGCGGCGATTTACTGCCTGAGCGTTCTCTCCTACGAATTGTTTGCGCCTCAGTAAAGGTAGGGCGCAGGCAGCTGAAACGCGTTCTTGACCAGCTCGATCCGCGGCTCTGCGTCATCGCGGACGAGGATTTCAACGACGTCGAACCGGAATAGAACGTCAGCATTATCAAGCAAGCGCAGCCACGCCAACCCGCCACGCGAGATCCGCTTTCGCTTTTGCCGATCGACTGCGCTGAGCGGCCGGCCGAACTCTTCGTGTGTGCGAGTTTTTACTTCGATGAAAACGAGCGTGTCCTTGTCGCGCGCGACGATGTCGATCTCACCACCGCTGCGTCCTCGGAAATTGCGGTAGAGAATTTTATAGCCGTTCTTCCGGAGGAAGCGCCGCGCCAGATTCTCCCCCAATGCGCCGCGCCGAATGTGTTCCGGCTGGGACGAATTCCTCCAAGGCAAGAAGCGGCTGCGCCACCGGTTCAAAAGACCGGCGATGGATCGGACAAGGCCCGAATTCATGCAGTTTCGTTAAGTGCAGCTCGGTCGTGTAGCCTTTATGCTGACTGAAACAGTATTCCGGAAATTGCGCGCAGAAGTCACGCATCAGTCGATCGCGCGTGACCTTCGCGATGACGCTCGCGGCGGCGATTGTCTTGCTGACGCAATCACCGTCGATGATGGCGGTTTGCGGAAAATCAAACGGGAACACGGGGAGCCCGTCGATCAGCACATGGTCGGGTTGGAGGGCAAGCGCTGCGAGCGCGGCGCGCATCGCTTTGTGCGTCGCGCGCAAAATGTTGATCGCATCGATCTCGATGTGATCGACCACGCCGGTCGCCCAGATCACCTCCGCGTTGGTTGTAACATCGGCGTAAACTTTCTCGCGCACTTCGGGCGCGAGTTGTTTCGAGTCGTTCAGTTTCCGGTGCCGAAATTTCTCCGGAAGAATGACGGCCGCCGCTACCACCGGTCCAGCGAGCGCGCCGCGGCCGGCTTCATCAATCCCGGCGATATGCGCCACGCCGGCGGCGCGCAAGTTCTTTTCATAACGAAACCCGCAGCGCCGATACATCTGCTCGGCAGATTATCGAATTTCCGAATCGGGGAAATTGGAAAATGTGATGTGTGAACGGTGATCAGTCCTTCCACGCTGTTCTGTTCACCGATCACTGTTCACGGATCGCTATTCTCTTACTGCGGTCGCTTCCTTGCCCTTGCGCGTGCGCAGATAATTGAGCTTGGCGCGCCGGGCGCGACCTTGCTTTTCCACTTCGATTTTCCCGATGCGCGGCGAGTGCAGCGGAAATACGCGCTCGACACCCTCACCATACGAGATGCGGCGTACCGTGAACGTTTGATTTAAGCCGCGGCCTTTCCGGCCAATCACGATCCCGCTGAAGATTTGGATCCGCTCCTTGTCGCCTTCGACCACGCGGGTGTGCACGTGCACGCTGTCGCCGACGGAGAATTGTGTGCCGTCGGCTTTTCGCTGCTCTTTCTCGATGGCATCAATCAGGCGGTTCATAGCAACTTGGCGGCCGCCGCGTGGCGGGCGGACATCTTCGATTGAGCCGGGGCGAAATGCAAACGCAAGATGCCGATCTTGCGTCGTGCTCGTGGTCGTAAGCGCACAAAATCGAGCATGAGCACGATTATGAGCCGAGCGCGAGTTGGGCTGCGCCAGAAATTGTCTATGAAAGTTTGCGTAGTCTGTGGCTAAATTCTCGCGCTCTTACGCGTCCGTAGCTCAATTGGATAGAGCGTTGGCCTCCGGAGCCAAAGGTTGTGGGTTCGACCCCCGCCGGGCGCAGTTTTTCCGATGTGATCAGTGATCTGTGATCGGTGATCGGTCGAAGCAGGTAGGTCGGACCGGATCACTGTTTACGGATCACCGATCACTGAAATTCCGCGCAGCGGAATTTCCTCAGCCCAGCGTGTCCAGCCGCGCGAGCAGATCCTTTTTGCTCGTCACGCCGGTAACCTGATCGCGTAACTGACCGTTCTTGAAAAAGAGCAGCGCCGGAATGGCGCGAATGTTGTATTTGAACGAGAGGCTCTGGTTTTCGTCGACGTTTACTTTTGCCACCTTGACCGCGCCGGCTTTTTCCCGCGCGATTTCATCCAGCACTGGTGCGATCATCTTACACGGGCCGCACCATTCCGCCCAAAAATCGACAATCACCGGCTTGTCACTCTGGGTAACTTCGCGATCGAACGTGGATTCATCGACAGTGATGGCAGCGCTAGGTTCCATAGATCACGAAAAGTAATTCCAAATCTGGAGGATCAAAAGCACAGCCGAGACGGCGAGGATGGTCCAGCAAAGTGCCGCGGGGATCGTTTCGACGCGTGCTTCCGTGTCGCCACTGACCATGAGCGGCGTGGGCGCAGCCTCTGCCGGTTCCGGCATGGTAAAGAGCGGCTGCGTTTTTTTCATCTCCCCCGCCGGCGCCGGACTCGGCGGCTCGGTCGGTAAGGGGATCCGCGCCGTTTCCTTCCTCGGTGGCTCATGCGGCGAGGCAGGCGGCGCTACATTTTCGGTTGGCGGCGGATTGGGCGGCGGAGGCATATTCACAGGCGGGCGCGCCGGCAAGTTGATGCGCTCACTTTGCGCAGGGGCTTCGCTGTCACCGGTTTTCGTCGGCGCGACGATTCGCACGGTTTCTCTTTTGGGCTGGTTAGGCTCGGCCATTCGGTTGGTATTAAATGCTGCGCGAAAACTCTTTCGTTGTCACTCGTTAACTTGTTTCCACCTAGGCGAGCAGGTCGTAGCCGCGGCTACCGCCAATGGTGCGCCAGACAAATTCGCCCGGTACCGCCGCTTCGGACAGAATCACGCGCGCGTCTACGTCGGGCGCGTCAGCTTCAGTGCGCGCAATATGCGGTTCATCGACAAGCAACTTGAGTTTATGTCCAATTCTTTCACGCGCGAGCTCGTACGCGATTTTTTGCTGGAGCGACATCGCCACGCGATGGCGCGCATTTTTTATTCTGGCGGAAATTTGGTCCGGTAGCGTCGCGGCGCGGGATCCCTC
>DASTDG010000159.1:0-2875 GCA_035710475.1 Chthoniobacterales bacterium
AACCGCTCCAATAGGCCGTAATGTTCCCGGCATTCCCGACCGGCAGCAGATGCAGGTCTGGCGCATCGCCAAGAACATCGACAATCTCAAAGGCCGCAGTCTTCTGCCCCGCGATCCGGTCAGGATTGATCGAGTTCACAATGACGCATTCGTTGGATGCGCCGAGTTCGCGCACGATTCGCAGCGCGTCATCGAAGTTGCCATCGATCGCGAGGATTTTCGCGCCGTAAACAAACGCCTGCAGTAATTTGCCCCGCGCGATTTTGCCCGCCGGCAAAATTACCGCGCACGAAACGCCGGCGCGCGCCGCATAAGCCGCGGCCGACGCGGACGTGTTTCCCGTGGATGCACAAATAAGCGCGCAAGCACAGCCCTCGATCGCCTTGGAAACTGCAATCGTCATTCCGCGGTCTTTGAATGAGCCAGTCGGATTCAAGCCTTCGTATTTGATGAAGACCTCGCAGCCGCGGCCAACCCGCTGGGTCAACCGTGGAGAAAAAATCAGTGGCGTGTCGCCTTCGCCTAACGAGATGACTGGCGTCAAATCGGAAACGGGCAAGAACTCTCGATACCGATCAATCACTCCCCTGCCCTGCTCTGACTTTGTCGGTACGGTCATCGGCACTCCATTCGAACAAATTCGCACAATTGTCGACCGACAACTGCGGTTGTAAGATCGACATCGTATGCCGGGTTTAAGCAAAGAGGACAAACTGCGCCTGCTCGAATTGATCCTCCAGAGCCGGCACGCTGATTTGCGCGAGCAAAACCTCAATCGCCAAGGGAAAGGCCATTTCCACGTCTCTGGGATGGGGCACGAAGCGCTCGCCGCGATTTCGATTCAGCTGCAACCTGACGATTACATCGTTCCGTACTATCGGGATCGCGGCCTGGTGCTCGGGCGCGGAATGACCACGCGCGAGCTGGCGCTGGAATACTTCGCGAAACGTAAAACCGGCAGCGGCGGTCGCATGATGCCGTCGCATTACAGCGACGCTGCTCGGCACATCTGGAGCGTGCCGACACCGACCGGCTCACAACTCCTGCCTGCATGCGGCATCGCCTGGGGCATCAAGCTCGACGGCAAGAACAGCCTTGTCGTTACCACGGTCGGCGACGCCGCAACCCGCCAGGGCGATTTCTTCGAAGCGATTTGTTTCGCGAAGGAAAAGAAACTGCCGGCTTTGTTCGTGGTCGAAGATAACGCCTACGGCATCAGCACCCCGACGCGAAAGATCAATCCCCTCGCGCTCAAAGCACTCGAGGCAAAGGATTGGCAGCGAATCGACGGCGGCAACGTTGAGCAAGTTTACGAAGCGGCGGCGGCGGCGCTCGACAAAATCCGCGCCGGTAACGGACCGATATTTTTATGGGTGATGATGGAGCGCCTCTCCAGTCACACCAGTTCCGACGATCAGAAACTCTATCGTACGCCGGAAGAGCTCGCCGCCTGCGAGAAGGCGGATCCCCTCGCCTGCTGGAAAGAAAAACTGATTCAGCAGGGTCTTCTCACTGCTGACGAATTCGCCAAGATCGACAATGAAGTAAAGGAACGGATTCGCCATGAATACAGCGAAGCGGAACGCGACGAGGATCCGTCGCCTAACGAATTGGAAGCGAACGTTACTGGCCAGCTGCCGAAGCTCAACGATGAAATTCTCCCGCCGGGCAAATATCGAATCGGCGACACAATCAACAAGACTCTGCGACTCGGGCTCGAGCGGGACCCGCGGCGCGTCATCTTCGGCGAAGACGTTGAAGATCCGAAGGGCGGCGTGTTTCGCCTGACGCAAAAGCTGTCGACCGATTTCCCGAATCAGGTTTTCAACTCGCCCTTGGCTGAATCGACTATTCTCGGGATCGCGTGTGGCCTCGCCGCCTACGGCCGGCGGCCGGTATTCGAGCTGCAGTTCATTGATTTCGTTTATCTGGGCATGAACCAGCTCGTGACCAACATCTCAAATTTGCGCTGGCGCTCATTTGGAAACTGGAAATGTCCGGCGGTGATCTACGCGCCATACGGCGCGTATCTGCCCGGCGGCAGTTTATGGCATAGCCAGGCCAATGAATCCGTTTTCGCGCATTACCCCGGCCTCATAGTGGCGATTCCGAGCACGCCGGAAGACGCTGCCGGTTTGTTGTGGACAGCGATGCACAGTGAAGACCCCGTTCTGTTTCTCATTCCCAAACACATGTTTTGGGCGGAACGCGAAACCGCGAAACCGGTGCGCGCTGTTCCATTCGGCAACGTGCGCACGGTTTGTCCGGGCGAGGACGTAACGGTGGTGGCCTGGGGCAACACGGTCGAGAAATGCGTCGAAGCGCTCGCGAAGATCGACAATGCAACGAGCGTCGAGCTGCTCGATCTGCGCTCGATCGTGCCGTGGGACAAAGCCGGCATTTTCGAATCAGTGCGCAAAACACGCCGCCTCGTCGTCGTTCAGGAGGATACCGAAAATTGCAGTGTCGGTCAGATGATCATCTCGCACGCTGTGGCAGATGTCGATCTTTGGAACACGATGGTCAGCCCGCCCGTTCTCGTCAGCAAAGGCAACGTATTGATCGGCTATAACCCAATTTACGAATACGCGGCGTTGCCAGACGTCTCTCGCATTATTGCCGCGATTAATCGCTCAGTCTCGACTGTGGAGACGGCGCGCCCTCGCGCCGCTGTCAGCAGACATGCCACGCGTCCAGACCGGCCCGAGGCCGAGCCGGCTCCAGAACCGCGGTCGACGACCGCGGCTACAGATCACATCCAGCCGATCACGGTTCCGATCATGGGCGAGGGCATTCGCAACGCAAAAGTTGTCTCGCTCCTGAAGAATCCGGGCGACCCGATCGCGCTCGATGACGAGCTTTGCGAAGTCGAGAC
>DASTDG010000160.1:0-3218 GCA_035710475.1 Chthoniobacterales bacterium
GGCGAAGTTATGGGCGCGCCAAAGCGGCGTCAATCGCGGCCAGCGCCTGCTCCGGCCGCGCACGTACGGCAATGTTCTCGGTGAGATTTACCCAACGCACTGTGCCGCTTGCGTCGACAAAAAACTCAGCGGGACGCGCGACATCGCTCTTCTTCGGTCCCGCGCCGGCGTGCAGCAGGTCATAGCGCCGAATCACCGCGGCGTCTGCGTCGGAAAGAAGCGGGTATGTAAAACCCATTTTCCGGCTGTGTGCGCGATTGGTATCGACCGAATCGACGCTCACAGTCGCGACGTGAAGACCGCGCGAGGTGAAGTCGGGCAGCCGCTGTTGGAAACTCCGTAACTCGGAGTTGCAAAGTGGTCACCAATGGCCGCGGTAGAAAATCAGCACGGCGCCATTCGGTGAAACCAGATCAGTCAGCGAAACGCGCTTGCCGTTCTGGTCGGGTAACGCAAAGTCCGGCGCCTTTTCTCCTACGCGGGGCGCGTGTGCGGAGCGCGGCACCTGTCGGAGAACATAAAAAATTTCGTAGACAAACAGGCTGATGAAGACGCTGATGGCCGCCAGCACAGCTCCGAAGACTTTGCCGCGATAAATTTGTGACTCGCTGTACGCGCGAACGAGTCCGGTGGCCAACAAAAGTCCACCCGCGCAGAACAGCAGAAGATTGAGCCAGGGAAGATCGCGCGTGATTGGGAATTGCGCGAGGGCCGGATAGCTGAATACGCCGAGGAGAACTAAGACACAGCCAACCCAAAGTCGCCAGTTCCACCTTCCGTTCATATCGATCTTGCCGCCGCCATCCGCAAAATCCACCGATAAAGGACGATTGCGATAGCGGCAAAAGCGACGCCGCCAATGATGATTGCGGTCGTTGCAAACCCTGTGCCGACCAGCGCCAGCGGCGCATCTTTGCCCGAGAACACGACGATTGCCGAGATCACGACGCCGATGATGCCCTCGCCCACGATCAAGCCTGACGCGAGCAACACGCCAAGTTGTTTGGCCGAGTCGGGCCTCGGCGTGCGATCAGCTCGCCGATCATAAAACCAGCCGACAATCGCACCCACCACAATCATGAGAGTGCTTTGCGTCGGCAGATAAATTCCCAGACCCACCGCGAGCGGCGGGATGCGCATCTGTTTGGTCGTGCGCGCGAGGATTTCGTCCAGCAGAATAATGCCGACGCCGATTGCGCCGCCGATCCGGATCAGACTCCAATCGATGTCCGCGGCGATCACGCCTTTGGCCAACGAAGAGATTAACCCGGCTTGCGGCGCCGGTAATGGCGAAGGGCGAGCTTCCGCACCTGGCGCGCCGACGAAACCATAAGCGTGATTCACGAGATCGAGAACCGGCGGAATCACGAACGCGCCGGCGATGACTCCGATCACGAGCGCCCACTGCTGTTTCCACGGTGTGGCATCGACGAGCTGGCCGGTCTTGAGGTCTTGCAAGTTATTGTTCGCGATCGCCGCCACGTTGAAGACCACCGCGGTCGTGAAAAGCGCGAACGCCATCAGCGCTTTGCTGGCATCGGGGCCAACGTACGGTTTTACGCCAAGCACCAGCAACAAGGCCGCGCCGATTACAACCAAAATTCCGATGCCCGAGAGCGGACTATTGGACGAACCGATCAACCCCGCCATGTAACCACACACTGCCGAAACGAAAAAACTCATCAACACGATGTAGACCACGCCGCCGATAATCAGTGTTGGCAAATGCGCGCCCAGACCGCTGGCGTTTCCGAAATCGCCGAGCAACCAGCCGATTGGCAGCATGCATGCCAACGTGGCCAGACCGACGATCCCGATGGGAATGTCGCGTTCGGTGATCGGCAGCGTGTCCGCTTTGCCCGCCTTACGTGCGCGCGAAGCAGCCATCGCGCTGGTCAGGCCTCTTACCACTGGTTTGATCAACTTGAGCAAAGTCCAAATCGCCGAGACGCCGATTGCGCCGGCGCCAACGAAACGCACTTTCGTGCTCCATGTTCTTGTTGCGAGCCTGGCGACCGCCGTCGTCATGTCCCCAGCGAGACTCGAATAGTGCGGCACGCCCCAGCCCCAGCCAATCAACGCACCGATGAGCATTGCGATGCCAACTGAGAGACCGACTAAGTGTCCAATGCCCAGAAGCGCAAACGACAGAAAGAAGTCGTAACCGGTCACGGCGCCGCGCTTGCCGATTCGAAAAGTCTGCGCGACATCCGCGGCGAACATTTGTGTCGCGACGATGACCGCGAACACCGCTGACACGATCGAACCCCACAAAACCGCGAGCAGCCCGGCGCGGCCGTGCTCGATATCATGAGCGTGATCAGAATGGCCGCTGCTGCCGACCTTCAGCACCTCCGCGCAGGCGACACCTTCGGGATAGGGCAGATCCGAAGTCGTCACCAATGCGCGCCGCAGTGGAATGGAATACATCACGCCGAGAATTCCGCCGAGCGCGCAAATCCAAAACGAAGTCCAGAAAGGGAACTCCGTCCAGAAACCGATCATGATCAAACCGGGCAAAACAAAAATGATCGAGGACAGTGTGCCCGCGGCTGAGGCAACCGTTTGCACAATGTTGTTTTCCTGAATGGTCGCATCCCGAAAACCGCGCAAGATCGCCATCGAAATCACCGCCGCTGGAATCGATGTCGAAAAAGTGAGTCCAGCCTTGAGCCCGAAATACACATTAGCCGCGGTGAACACGAGCGTGATGATGACGCCTATGATGAGACCGCGGACAGTGAGTTCCTTGCGCATGTTTGTTCACGTACACCGACGGACGCGAGCGGAGAATAGTGTGGAACCGCCAAACGGGTCAAGGTGGTGTGCTGCCTTGTCTGTGGGCTATGACGCGATGCTCGCGCCGAGACACACTCAGTTATAACCGTTACGGCGCCGCAAAAATTTGCCGCCAGCGGCAGTAGACGAAACGATTCAGTCGATGCATTTTACGAGGGCGATTGAGGAATGGCGAAGACACGGAAAACCCGCAGCGTGACCAAGCATGACCAAACGCAGGCCCGTGAGAGCACGCAAGAAAAGCTGCGGGTAAGCGAGGAACAATTCCGGGTCCTAGTGGAAAGCGTAGAGGAGTACGCGATCTACCTCCTCGACCCGCAGGGGAACGTCGCTAGTTGGAATCTGGGCGCGGAGAAACTGAAGGGCTACACCGCCGACGAGATTATCGGGAAAAACTTTGCCTGTTTTTACACCGACGA
>DASTDG010000161.1:0-3452 GCA_035710475.1 Chthoniobacterales bacterium
GCTGGTCGCGCGGATGAACGGCGACGCCAGTGTCCGCCATGATCGTCTCTGGCCGTGTCGTCGCGACTTCGAGAAAGTGGCGCGAGCCTCCGGCTTGCGCTTTTAAAGTCGCAAGCGGGACGGTCGCGCTACTCTCGTCCACAATCTCGTAGCGCACGTAATAGAGATTCCCCCGCTGCGGTTTGTTGATCACCTCCTCGTCCGAGAGCGCGGTTTGCGCCGCCGGGTCCCAGTTGATCATCCGCCGGCCGCGGTAGATCAGGCCTTTGTGGTAAAGATCGACAAAAACAGTTTGCACCGCGCGAACGTAAGCGTCGTCGAGCGTGTAGCGCTGGCGCGACCAATCGGCCGAGCAACCGAGCCGCTTGAGTTGCTCAATGATGATGCCGCCATGTTTGTCCTGCCATTCGACAACGCGACGCAGAAATTCTTCCCGGCCGAGATCGTGCCGCGTCACACCTTCCTTTTTGCGCAGCCACTTTTCGACCGCCGTTTGCGTGCCGATGCCGGCATGATCGACACCCGGCAGCCAGAGCACTTCGAAACCAAGCATGCGCGCGCGGCGGGCGAGAATGTCCTGGATGGTGTTGTTGAGCACGTGCCCCAGCGTCAACACGCCGGTAATATTCGGTGGCGGCATCACGATGGAGAACGGCGGCTTCGGCGATTTCGAGTTCGCTTCGAAATCGCGGTTCTCGATCCACTGCGCGTACCACTTTGGCTCGACTGATTTTGGATCGTAAGTTTTCGGAATGTCCGCCATCGCAAAAAAGTAGCGCAAGCCTCTGGCTTGCGAGCCGTAACAAACGCAAGCCGGAGGCTTGCGCTACTCTATTCGCTCACTCACCTTCCCCGCAGCATGAGCGACTCGCGGCCGATCGGCGTCTTCGACTCCGGCATCGGCGGGTTGACGGTGGCGAAGGCGTTGCTCGAAGTTTTGCCTAACGAACGGATTCTTTACCTCGGCGACACCGCGCGCGTCCCGTACGGCGGCAAAAGTGCAGAAACGGTGCAGCGCTACAGTCTCGAGCTCGCCGACATTCTCTTGCGCGAAAACGCGAAGGCGATCGTCGTCGCGTGTAACACGGTTTCTTCGGTGGCACTTCCACAACTGCGCAAGCGTTTCGATGTTCCGGTGGTCGGCGTGCTTGAGCCCGGCGCACGCGCGGCCGTGGCAGCGACGCGCAACCGCCACATCGGCGTGATCGGCACGCGCGCCACGATTCGCAGCGGCGCGTACGAAACGGCGCTGCGCGGACTCGATGCCGATCTTCAGATCACGAGTCGTGCCTGCCCGCTGCTCGTGCCACTGATTGAAGAAGGCATGCTCGACGACCCGGTGACCGATCAAGTGATCGCGCGCTATCTCGAACCGATGTTGCGCGACGGCATCGATACGCTCGTCCTGGGTTGCACACATTACCCGTTGCTTGCCGCGGCGATTGCGCGCTCGTTAGGCGAAAACATTCGGCTGGTTGATTCGGCCGTGAACTGCGCGCGGTCCGTTAGTGAGTTATTGGATCGAGAGTCATTACATGCTGCGATCGGAAACTCCGGTAGCCTTGAAGTCAGCCTGACTGATTCGCCGGACAATTTCCTGCGCGTCGCGCGCGAAGCGCTGCAACTCGATATCGGAGAGGTGGAGGTACGCGAAGTTTTACACCCGGCCAAATCGTAGAGGCGCTTGGCACAAGCGGCTGATACAGCCCGGTTCTTCAATTCGCCACTTACTCCTCGATTTTCTCCAAATCAGAAATCGCCGGCGCGTTCGCCCGACAACGTTTGCGATTGCCATCTCAATGAAACTACGCGATTCGCGCCGCGAGTAGTTCCTTTAGCTCGGAAATTTTCACGCGCGCCTGTTTCATGGAATCGCGCTCCCGCAACGTGACCGTGTCTTGCAGTTGTCGATCTCTCTCGCCGAGGGTTTCGAAATCGATGGTGACGCAGAATGGCGTGCCAATTTCATCCTGCCGCCGATAGCGGCGGCCGATCGCGCCGCTCTCGTCGTAAAACACGAAGCAAAGCGGCCGGAGAAGATCGACAACCTCCTTCGCCTTCGCGACGAGCTGCTCCTTGTTTTTCAGCAACGGAAAGACGCCGCATTTGATGGGCGCGACGCGCGGGTGGAAACGCAAGACCGTGCGCGTTTCCATTTTGCCTCTATCATCTGGCGCTTCGTCTTCCGAGTAAGCGTCACAAATCAGCGCGAGAACGGTGCGGTCAACCCCTGCGCTCGGCTCGACGACGTGCGGGATGAAGCGCTGCTTGGTTTCTTCATCGAAATACTCAAGCGATTTGCCGCTCGCGTTTTGGTGCTGCACAAGGTCGTAATCGGTCCGATAAGCGACGCCTTCGAGCTCCTGTCGACCGAACGGGAAATCGTATTCGATATCGTAAGTGCCTTTGGAATAAAACGCGCGCTCCTCGTCCGCGACCGTCCTCATGTGCAAGTGCTCGCGCGCGATGCCGATGTTGTCGTAGAAGCGCAACCGTTCGTCCTTCCAATATTCGAGCAGCTCCATGCCCTGCTCTGGCCGGCAGAAATATTCCAGTTCCATCTGTTCGAACTCGCGGGAGCGAAACGTGAAATTGCGCGGATTAATTTCGTTACGGAAGGCTTTGCCGATTTGTGCAATGCCAAACGGCAACTTCTTGCGCGATGTTTCCAGCACATTTTTGAACTGCACGAAAATCGCCTGCGCCGTCTCCGGCCGCAGATACGTGACACTCGAGTCGTCCTCCGTCGCGCCGACGTAGGTCTTGAACATCAAGTTGAACGCGCGTGGCTCGGTCAGGTCTTTGCTCCCGCAGACCGGACATTGCTTGGCGCCTTTTTTTTCGATGAGCTGATCACCGCGCAGACGCGCCTTGCAAGATCGACAATCGATCATCGGATCGGTGAAGGTGTCCTCGTGACCGCTCGCCTTCCAAACCGCGCGATTCATCAGGATCGAGCCGTCCATGCCGACGACGTCGTTGCGTTCGTGTACCATGACGCGCCACCAATAGTTTTTTAGATTGCGCTTCAGCTCGACGCCGAGCGGGCCGTAGTCCCACAGCCCATTCAGGCCGCCGTAAATTTCGCTCGACTGAAAGATGAAGCCGCGCCGCTTACACAAGCTGACGATCTTCTCCATCCGCTGTGAGTCAGACGGCGTGGTCATGTTGCGCACAGATTAGCGTAGAATATTCTGATCAAAAGCGGTTGTAGAGGCGCCTGTGCCAAGCGCCTGTTCCGAAATTCGGCGTTTGACACAAACGCCGCTACAACGTTCACGATTTAACTTTGCGGCTCGACCGTGATTTCGGTTTTGACCGAGTTGGCGATGAAACACTGTTCGTGCGCCGCGTGATTCATCTCGTCGAGATCCTGCCGCGACGGCTGCCGCTCGCCGGAGAATTTTGTCCGCTGGTGGAGAGTCACGCGCGTAATCGCCATCCTGCCTTCC
>DASTDG010000162.1:0-2039 GCA_035710475.1 Chthoniobacterales bacterium
GATGCTGGGCGCTACTTTTTGCGGAAGCAAAAATGGTCTGAAGGCGCATCGCAGGAAGAATTGATTGCCATTGCGGTGCGATCGCTCGGACTCAGCGAGCTGAAACCTTTCGAGCCGATGGACAAGGTGATTGAATTGAAAATCGAGTCGGCGAATCCGAAACCGTCGCTTGTGAAAATGAGCCTTCGCGAGTTCTGCAACGAAACGCTAAGCGATTCACCCGCGCCGGGCGGCGGGTCGGTTGCCGCGCTACTGGGCGCACTGGGTGCGTCATTAGGCGGAATGGTTGCGAATCTCTCTGCGGGCAAACGCGGCTGGGATGAGAAGCTCCAGTATTTTAGTGAGTGGGCAGTTAAGGCGCAGCAATTGAAGGACGAGTTGTTGTTCTTGGTCGACGAAGACACGGCCGCTTTCAAAAAGGTCATAGACGCATTCGCCTTGCCGAAAGGATCAGACGAAGAGAAGTCGGCGCGTTTCTCCGCGATTGAGGCAGCGAACAAGTACGCCGCCGAGGTTCCGCTGCGGGTAATGGAAACGGCGGCGAGATCCTACGCGGTTCTTGCCGATATGGCGCAGAACGGAAACCCCGCTTCAATTTCTGACGTGGGCGTCGGCGCGCTTGCCACGCGCGCCTGCATCAACGGAGCGGCCTTAAACGTGCGGATCAACCTTGCGCAACTTAAAGATGAGAAAGCGAAATCAGTGCTCTTGAAGAAAGCGCAGCAGATCGCCACCGAGTCTGACGCTCAGTTCAAAAAAATTCAGCAAGCTGTGGAAGCGAAACTAGCTTGAATTCTGATGGAGAGCGTCCGCGCCGTCGGCGCCGTTACATTCGGGACACGACGGCGCGTGTCCCTGCCGATTGGTGAGCTCGCTCGCGATTCTCAACGCCTCGCAGCTCGTCACGCTGGCTGGGCCACGGCGCCCACGCGTCGGCCGCGAGATGTCGGATCTCGGAATCATTGCCAAAGGCGGGGTGCTCATCGGCGACGGGAAGATCGACAGCGTCGGCATCAGCGACGAAATTGAGAAGAAGGCGCGCGGCGCGGAGATTGTTGATGTTGCAGGACGTGTCGTGTTGCCGGGATTTGTCGATGCGCACACTCATTTGATCTTTGCCGGGAATCGGCTGGAGGATTTCGAGCGCCGCGCGCGCGGTGAGACTTACGAGCAAATCGCCAAAGCTGGCGGTGGAATCTGGTCGACGGTTGAGGAGACGCGCGCCGCGAGCGAGACCGAACTGTTCGAGCAAGCGAAGAAGCGCGCTGAATGGTTTCTAGGCGGCGGCACGACAATGGTTGAAGCGAAGTCGGGTTACGGTCTCACCATCGAGGACGAGTTGAAGATTCTGCGTGTGATACGGCGACTGAACGCGGAGACGCCGCTCGAAATGGTGCCGACATTTCTTGGCGCGCATGCCGTGCCGCGCGGCACTTCGGCCGATGAATATGTCGATCTTGTGATCAATGAAATGTTGCCGCGCGTCGCGCGGGAAGAACTGGCGGAATTCTGCGATGTGTTTTGCGAGCGCGCCTATTTCGATCTTGAGAACTCGCGCCGAATCTTGGACGCGGCGAAGAAGCTCGGTTTAAAACTACGCGGGCACGTTGATCAGCTATCGAACTTCGGCGGAGCGAAGTTGATGGCGCAGCTTAGCGCGGCGACGGCGGATCATTTGGAGAAAACAGACGAGCAGGGGATCGCGGCATTGAAAGCGGGAAATGTGCAGCCGGTTCTGTTACCAGGCTCTGTTTATGCGCTTGGATCGACATCGTATCCCCGTGCGCGAGATATGATCGAGGCGGGCCTTGCACTTGTGCTCGCCACCGACTTCAACCCGGGTTCGTCGCCGACGCCATCGATGCCGATGATTCTCTCGCTCGCGTGCACCCAGATGAAAATGTCGCCGGCGGAAGCGATGACCGCATCGACAACCAATGCGGCCTATTCGTTAGGCCGCGGCGATCGCGTCGGCTCGCTCGAGCCGGGGAAGCTCGCGAATTTTTCGGTCGTCGATTGCGCCGATTATCGCGAACTCG
>DASTDG010000163.1:0-3079 GCA_035710475.1 Chthoniobacterales bacterium
CTGCGGTAAAAAAAGTGTGTTACGCGTGAATCTCGTCACTGGTCACTTGTCACTCGTCACTTTCGCTTATGCCTGAAATTCAGATGCCCAAGCTCAGCGACACGATGACTGAGGGCACACTCGTCGCGTGGCGGAAGAAGAAAGGCGACAAAGTTTCTGCCGGCGACGTGTTGGCGGAGATCGAGACCGACAAGGCGACGATGGAATGGGAGTCGCCCGAGGACGGCACGCTCACCGACATCTACGTCGAGGAAGGCGGCAAGGTGAACGTCGGCGAGAAGATCGCGTTCATCGGCGCGCATGGCGAAGAAGCTCCGAAGAAGGAAGAACCGCCGAAAAAAGCCGAAGCAATAGAAGAAAAGAAACCGCAAGCCGAAACCGAGAAACCTGCACCGGCTGAAAAGAAAGAAAAAGAAACTGCGCCGCCGGAAGAAGAGAAAGAAAAACCCGCAGAGCCGGCCAAGAAAAGTGTCGAGCCAAGCGTGACGGCTGTAAAAGAGCGGCCGACACGGCCGCCGCTACAGGAAAAAGGTGAAGAAGCGCGGGTCAAAGCGTCCCCGGTTGCGCGCAGAGTCGCAGCCGAGCTCGGGATCGATCTTGCGACCGTGAAAGGAACCGGACCTGAAGGCCGCGTCACCGAGACCGATGTGCGCGCCGCCGCGAAGGCACAAACTGTAGAGGCGGGCGTGCCGCCTGCACCAAAGCAGCCGGCACGGCTGCCACCACAGCCACTACAGAAACGCGAAGGCGCGCGCATCCAGCTTTCCGGCATGCGCAAAGGCATTGCCGAGCGTCTCATTCAAAGCAAAGCGCCGGTTCCGCATTTTTATCTCAACATCGAAATCAATGCAGGCCCGCTGATGGAAGCGCGCGGGGAATTGAAAGCCGCCGGTGAAGAATCGGAAGAAGCGAAAATTACGGTTAACGATTTCGTGTTGAAAGCGGCAGTGATGGCCGCGGTAAAAGTGCCGAAGGCAAACGCGTCATTCGACGGCGATTCGATTGTGCAATTTGCCGATATCGATCTTGGCATCGCGGTTGCGATTGAAGACGGCTTGCTCACGCCGGTCATTCGCGCGGCGCAGAACAAATCGCTGCGAGAGATCAGTGCATTGGCGAAAGATCTCGCCACGCGCGCCCGCAGCAAGCGAATGAAACCGGAAGAATTTCAAGGCGGCACCTTCACCGTCTCGAATCTCGGCGGCATGGGTATCGATTCCTTCAGCGCGATCATCAATCCGCCGCAAGGCTTCATTCTCGCAGTGGGCAAGATAGACAAAGTGCCGGTGGTCGATGATTGCGACCAGATCGTCGTTGGCCATCGCCTGTCGATCTGGATGAGCTGCGACCACCGCGTCATCGACGGCGCGCTCGGCGCGCAATACCTAAAAGAACTCCGCCACCTGCTCGAGAACCCTGCGCTGCTCCTCGTCTAACAAATTAGGGGTGGGCGGATTCCCACGCCAGGAACTGCTCGATAACTTCGCGCGTGCGGCGGGCAGCGAGCGTGAGGATGAACGCGTCGTCAATGAAGCCAAGGCCGGGGATCCAGTCTGGAATCATGTCGAGCGGGTTCAGGAGGTAGATGAGCGCGGCGACGATGATGAGCAGCGTCGTCATTGGAACCGCGCGATACTCGCCGCGATAGTAGGCGCGCATCAATCGCAGCATCGCGTGAAGGTAAACGAGCGTGCCCTTGAAGGTCTCGTGAGGTAGAAAGAGCGCCTTCCGCGTCCCTTCGGTCACGAGATCGCGCAGGCGCTCGGGATTTCTGACGTAAGCCTTTGCGCTGCTGAGCGCATGCGCAAACTCTACCTCCAGCTTCGAGTGCAAGGGCGAATCGATCGGCGCAGTCGCTTTCGGTTTTGGCTGCCATCGATGTGACCGCGCGACTGAACGCGCCGCTCTTCGTTTTCGATCAGGCATGTGGTGGTTTGGTGGCGAGCACAAGCGGGGACGGCCCGGGCGCGTCGAGTTTCCGAACTTTCTCGAAGCCGGTTTCTTGCAGCCAGCTTTTGATCTCTCGAAAGCTGAAGGTGTCGCCGTGCTCACTGTGGACGAGCATGTTGACCGCGAAGATCAACCCGTTCAGCGGAGCCGTGCGTTTGTCATCGACAAGCCACTCGGCGACCGCGATCGTGCCGCCGGGTTTGAGCGCGCGAAAGACTCGCTTAAGCAACTCGCGGCTGCGCTCCTCACCCTCGGTGTGGAGGATATGGCCGAGCGTCGCGATGTCATAGTCACGACCGAAATCAGCTTTTAGTACGTCGCCCGCGACGTAGCTGAATTGACCGGCCACGCCGAATTTTTGCGTAATCCGCTTCGTTGTCGGGATCATCTCGGTCCAATCTTGCGCGGTCACCTGCACCTGTGGCGACTGCTGCGCGAGCGCGATGCCCCAGATGCCGGAGCCGGCGGCGACGTCGAGCACGCGCACCGGCGTTTTCGCTTTCGATAACCGCAGCGACTCGCCCAGCTTCATTGCGGCCGGATAACTCATCGGAATGATGTTCTCGACCAGCACGGAGAAAAATTCCGGGCCTCGGCTTTCCTGATTGAGCGCGATGGCTGGTGCGCCGGTTCTCACTACTTCAGACAAGTGCAACCAGTCGGGAATCAGGTGTGTCGCGTTCATCGCGAAAAATCCAGCGAGCGAACCTGGCTTGTTGCTGACGAGGAAGGCGGCGCTTTCGGGCGTGAGGGAATACCGCGCTTGTTCGCCACGGCGAATCCGTCCTGCGGCGGATCGATCTTTCTTGAGCAGCTCGAGGCCGACGAGCGCGTTCATGATCGCGCTTAAGCCGCGCCGTGATGCGGCGGTTTGATTACTGACTTGGTCGACGGTTTTCGCGCCGCTCTCGAGTGTGTCGAAGACTTGGTTGTTTACCGCTGCACCAATAATGAGAGGCGGCGCGTAAGCGAACCCGAATTGCATGAGCCGTTCGGGTGTGACCTGCTTTTTCCTGCGGGATTTTCTGGGCATATTTGCTTTGTTTTTTGAAGCGTAACATCGACAGGTAATCAGCGCGACGGCGCGAGCAACTCCGGATGCCAAACAAATCGCCGAACGAAAAGCCTC
>DASTDG010000164.1:0-7192 GCA_035710475.1 Chthoniobacterales bacterium
AATTCGGGCGGAAGCGTCGACGACGGTCGAGGAGGAGGTCAAACGTCCGCCGCTGGTTTTGCATAATCGCAACCTCAGCTGGATCACGGAGCGCATTTCCGGGGTGGTCGAGCAACGGGCGCCGCGCTGGTGGTGGGTGACATTTACGATCACCGCTGGCATCGCGGCGTTTGGATTGTTCTGCCTCGGTTACCAGATTTCCACCGGCGTCGGCGTGTGGGGATTGAATCACCCGGTCGGTTGGGCGTGGGACATTACCAACTTCGTGTTCTGGATTGGTATCGGACACGCCGGCACCCTCATTTCGGCGATCTTGTATCTGCTGCGCCAGAAATGGCGTACCTCGATCAACCGTTCGGCCGAAGCGATGACGCTGTTTGCGGTGATGTGCGCCGCGATTTTCCCTGGCATTCATGTCGGACGCGTCTGGATGGCGTGGTATCTGGCGCCCTTACCTAACAACTGGGCGATTTGGCCAAACTTCCGCAGCCCGCTCATGTGGGATGTCTTCGCGGTCTCGACCTATTTCACCGTGTCTGTGTTGTTCTGGTACACGGGACTCGTGCCGGATCTCGCGACCCTGCGTGATCGCGCGACTTCGAAGATCAAAAAGTTCTTGTTCGGCGTCTTCGCCCTGGGCTGGCGCGGGTCGAACCGCAATTGGCGTCATTATGAGATGGCGTATCTGCTTCTCGCCGGACTGTCGACGCCGCTCGTGCTCTCGGTTCACAGCGTCGTGTCATTCGACTTCGCGACATCCATCCTGCCCACATGGCATTCGACAATCTTCCCGCCTTACTTCGTCGCCGGCGCGATCTTCGGCGGGTTCGCCATGGTGCTGACATTGCTCATTCCCGCGCGGGCGATGTTCAAGCTGCATGACATCATCACGCCGCAGCACATCGACAAGATGGCGAAGATCATTCTGCTGACCGGCTCGTTCGTCGGCTATGCCTACACGATGGAATTTTTTGTCGCCTGGTATAGCGGCAACAGTTACGAGCGATTCGCGTTTTGGAATCGCGTCTTTGGTCCGTACTGGTGGTATTGGTGGGTCGGCATGTTGTTCTGCAACGTGCTTTCGCCGCAACTGTTCTGGTTCCGCTGGTGCCGGCGCAACATCTTCGTCGTCTACTTCGTCTGCATGTGCGTGAATGCCGGGATGTGGTTCGAGCGATTCATCATCATTGTCGGAGGATTACACCGCGATTTCTTGCCGTCGGCGTGGGGAATGTTTCACGCGACCTGGGTCGATATGTGGACGTTCATCGGCACGCTCGGCATCTTCACTTCGCTGTTCCTTCTGTTCGTTAGGTTTCTGCCGATGATCGCCATGAGCGAAGTGAAAATCGTCGTTCCAGAGGCCGACCCGCATTACGTCAGCCCGCCCGTCCATCATCCAATCGCAGCCGGAGGAAAGGAGCGCACATGAGAACGCGACGCCTTTGCTGTAGCCACGGCTCTGCGGGCCGTCTGGCGTTGCATGTCCGCGCGTTGTTTGAACCGGCCACTGGCCAGTGGCTACAAAAGCACATCGGAAAGGAGCGCACGTGAGAACGCCTTCGGGTCACAAAGTTTACGCGATGGCGGCGGAGTACCCGAGCGCGCACGCGCTCTACGAAGCCGCCAAGATGGTGCGCGACGCCGGATTCAAACGCTGGGATGTGTACTCGCCATTCCCGATTCACGGAATGGACGACGCGATGGGGCTCGGCAAATCGTGGTTGAGCGCAGTCGTTTTGGTCGGCGGCATAAGCGGCTTGCTCACAGCGATGATTGTGGAGTTTGGCCCGTCATGGATTCTTTATCCGCTTATCGTCCATGGTAAACCGTACACCTGGCGCACGGTCCCGGCATTTTTCCCAATCATGTTCGAGCTGACCGTGCTCTTCTCCGCGTTCGCCGCGTTTTTCGCCTGGCAAATCATGAACGGCCTGCCGCGGTGGAACCATCCGATGTTCAACTGGCAACGGTTCAACCGCGCTACGAACGACGGTTTCTTTCTCGCAATCGAGGCGCGCGACCCGCGCTTCACCGAAACAGAAGCGCGCGAGTTGCTCGAGCGCAGCGGCGGCGAACACATCACCATCGTGCACGAGGAGTGATTTATGTTGCGCGGCTTTCTCCTGCTCTTCTTGCTGCTGACCATCGCCCTCCTCGCGGTGCTCGGTTTCCGCGGGCAAAAAAGTACCGGGCCGCCGCTCGAGGTTTTCCCGGACATGGTGCGTCAGATGAAAGTGCGCGCGCAGGCGCCGTTGGAATTTTTTGCAGACGGCCGCGGACCGCGCATGCCGATCGGCGGCACGGTCCCGATCGGCTACGAAATGCCGCAGGCAAAAACAATCGCCACACCGACGACGGCGCTGCCCGTTCCACAAACGCGCTCGCAACTCGCGTTCAGCGCGAGCACCGATTATCACGACACTGGGAAAATGGGCGGCAACTGGGGCACGGGAATTCCGATGCAAGTCACGCCTGATCTCCTGGGACGTGGTCAACAACGTTTCAACATCACCTGCGCGATGTGTCACGGCGCGACGGCCACCGGGAACGGCATCACGAAACAGTACGGCCTAACGACTGTGGTCAGCCTCCAGGACGACCGCATCCGAAAAATGGCTGATGGCGAAATTTTTAACACCATCACGAACGGCAAGAACACGATGATGGCGTACGGGCCAACCATCACGGTCGATGATCGGTGGGCTATCATTGCGTATTTGCGCGCTCTGCAGCGCAGTCACGCCGCGACCGTGGCGGACGTGCCGCCGGAGCATCGTGCTGATTTAGATAAACCGGCTGAATCGCCACCGCCGCCCGGCAAACCTGAGGCGCAGAAAAAATGAGCGATCGCCCACACGACCTGCCGATGCCGCAAGGCGAATACTTCGAGACGAACCGCTTCGCGGGATTGTCGATGTTGTTAGGCGTGATCGCGTTCGTCGCCCTCGCGCTCTGCGTTGTCGGAGCGATTGTCGATCCAACGCAGCTCGGTTTTTCCTGGCTGTTCGCGTTTGCGTTCTTCTTTACCCTGTGTGCCGGCTGCTTCTTCTGGACAATTGTCCACCACGCGACTGATGCGGAGTGGTCGGTGGTTGTGCGTCGGCAGTTGGAAAACATCGCGCTGCTCATGTTCGTGCTGGCGCTGTTCTTCATCCCGATCCTGCTCCTGCGGCATCATCTCTACGAATGGATGAACATCCCGCGCGGTCAGGAAGAGAACCTCGACTCCAAACGCGCTTACCTGAACTGGACCTTCTTTGTCGTCCGCGCCGTCATTTTCCTCGGCTTCTTCATCGTTGCGACGTTTTTGCTGCGGCGCTTTTCCGTACGCCAGGACAAGGACGGCAATCCGCGTTTTACCATCCTGATGCGCAAAGTCGCGTTCGCCAGCCTCCCGATGTTTGCGCTTTGTCTCACCTTCGGTGCGTTCGATTGGCTGATGAGCCTGAACTACCGCTGGTTCTCCACCATGTTCGGCGTTTACATTTTCGCCGGCACGGCCGGCGCCTCGATGTCGTTGCTCGTGCTCGTCATCACGGCGTTGCGCAACGCCGGTTACCTCAAGGACGTGGTCACGATGGAGCATTACCACATCATGGGGAAATGGATGTTCGCCTTCTGCACTTTCTGGGCCTACATCGGCTTTGGCCAATACATGCTCATCTGGTATGCGAACATGCCGGAGGAGACCCAATACTTCCTCGTCCGGACGACCCAGTCGTGGTGGGGGTTGAGCATGCTGCTTGTGTTCGGCCGTTTCTTTGGGCCGTTCGCGATTTTGCTTTTGCGTTCAATCAAAAAACATCCGCGCCAACTCTGTTATGTCGCCGGCTGGATCCTACTCATGCAGATGCTCGATATGTATCTGGTCGTGTTGCCCGCCCTGCACGGCACCGGCGTCCACCTTAGCCTGTGGGACTTTGTTACGGTGATCGCGTTCGGCGCCACACTGGCGTTCGTTTACCTGCGGATTGTCGGCAAAACTTCGCTCTTCCCAGTGCGCGATCCGCGGCTGGTCGAATCGTTGCGCCTGGTAAATTGATATGGCCGACGCCGAATCCATCCGCCAAGCTGTGCGCGCCCGCGCGCCATTTTCAACGTGGCTCGGTGTGATCGCGCTCTTCTTTCTATTCGGCGTCATCGTGCTCGCGGTCGTCGGGCCGGCGCCGCGCGGGGACACCTATGAAGAGATGCGCGCTAGAAAGCGGATCGACAACTTGAAAGCGGCGCGTGAGGCCGATGCGAAGGAACTCGGGACGTACGGCTGGATCGACAAGAACAAAGGCACTGTGCGCGTGCCGATCGATCGCGCGATGCAACTCGCAGTCGCGGAATTGGCCAAACAAAAGCCAGCGCCCGCTTACGCGATTGCGCCGCCCGCTCCGCAAGCATCACAAGCGCCAGCCGGCGCTGCCACTCCCGCGGCACCTGCTTTACCTACGCCGCAGCCGAGCGCTACGCCCAAACCAATTTCAGTTGCAGGCCCCGAATCGGAAAACCGCGCGCAACCGGCGGCCGCGGCGAATCCGCCGGGGGCACAACCCGGAACGCAACCCGGCGCTTCGGCGAGTCCGGCCGCTTCACCCGCGTCGTCGACCGCACAACCAGCCGTTCCTCCATCGCCGCGACCTGCGCCGTCAACGCCGCCCGGAAGTCCTTTGCCGGTGCGCGGGAAAACACCGCCGCCAGGCCAATGACGTCGTCAGCAGATAAGATGTCGATCTTACACGCAAAAATATGGACGCCACTGAGATCCCGCTGAAAGCGCCCGAACTTCCGACGCACGCTCCCGTCACTGAGACGGAGCAATTTGAACGCGCGTTGATCGACGCATCGACGCGCGTCCCGGTTTTGATGTTTTACGCGTCGGCGATTTTCTGGCTGCTCGCCGGCACAATTCTCGGTGGGCTCGTCTCCTGGAAATTGCATTCACCCGATTTGCTTTCGGGTGTGAGTTTCCTGACCTGGGGCCGGCTGCGGCCGGTGCATATGAACATCATGGTCTACGGCTGGGCTTCGATGGCGGCGATGGGCACGGGCGTTTGGATCATGGCCCGACTCTGTCGGACGGTGTTGCGGCGTCCGCTCGTGATTGTTGCCGGTGCAGGTTTTTGGAATCTCGGGGTGCTGATGGGCGTTTGCGGAATTTTGCTCGGGGACAGCACCGGTTATCAATGGCTCGAGTTTCCGCCTTACGCGTCGATCGTTCTCTTCGCCGCCTACACGCTGATGCTCTCGTGGGCCGTGCTCATGTTCCGGTTCCGGCGCGGCGAACAAATTTACATTACCCAATGGTATTTGCTCGGCGCGTTCCTCTGGTTCCCGTGGCTCTACGCCGCCGCGCAATTGATGCTCTTCGTCGTACCGGTGCAGGGCGTGATGCAGGCGGCCGTCACCTGGTGGTACGCGAACAACGTGATGTTCCTCTGGTTAGGCGCGATCGCGCTCGGCACCGCCTACTACATGATACCGAAAGTAATCGGGCGCCCGGTTTACAGTTATCACCTCGCCACAATCGGTTTCTGGACTTACGCGCTCTTTTCCAGTTGGACCGGCATGCAACGGCTGGTCGACGGTCCTTTCCCGGCGTGGATGATCACCGCGAGCATCGCCGCGACCATTCTCACGCTCATTCCGGTCGCGACGGTTGGGCTCAACCACCACATGACGATGCTCGGATATTTCCCGCTGCTGCGTTATAGCCCAACGCTCCGCTTCACGGTCTTCGGCGCGATGTCTTACACGGTTTTCAGCGGCGTCGGAATTCTGATTTCGCTCCGTTCCATCGCGCGCTACGTCAATTTCAGCGAGGCGAGCATCGGCTACTCGCACCTCGGCCTTTACGCGTTTGTCACGATGATCCTGTTCGGCTCGATGTATTACATTGTGCCGCGGCTGGTCGGCCGGGAATGGCGTTACGCTACCCTGATCAAATTGCATTTCTGGAGCTCGGCCTATGGCATCGGGCTGATGACGTTAATGCTGCTCGCCGGCGGTTTCTTACAAGGCGCTAACATCGACAATCCATCACTCGAGTTCACCGAGAGCGTGCAAACAATTCTGCCGTACCTGCGTGGGCGCAGTCTTTCCGGAATACTGCTTACCGTTTCGCATTTTGTTTTCGCGTATCACTTCGGTCTCATGCTCTTCGGCCTCGGCCGAACATCGAGCGTGCCGACATTCTTAAATCCTGTGGAAGCGGAAGGTTCCGAGGAACACCTATGAAGGGACTCGCTTCGCTCATCCTCGGCATTTTTGGGACGTTTAGCTTCTCTTGGCTCGGTTTGATCCTGGTTCCGAATTACCAGATCGGACATCTGAATCCGCAAATGGACGAGGAAGGGACCGATGTTTATCCCACGCCAAAGTCCGGAATGGCCGAGCGCGGTCGTCGCGTTTACGTCGCGAACGGCTGCTATTACTGCCACAGCGAGCAGGTGCGTCCCGATTACGCGGCGGGCGATATCGACCGCAAATGGGGCGACCGCCGGAGTGCACCGCGCGACTACATTTTTGATCGGCCGGTGTTGCTCGGCAAAGAACGCATGGGCCCTGATCTTTCGAATGTCGGCAAACGCGCTCCCGCCGAAGGCGAGGCGCCAAACGCGGCGAATGCGGCAATCACTGCTGCACCAGGCGGCGGTTCGCCGGCGCCACCTGCTCCACCGGCGGGCGGAGCGCCAGCGCAGCCGAAGACGCCTCCCGCCGGATCACCGGCTCAATCACCCGCAGCTGCGCCGCAAACACCGCCGAATGCCCCGGCGCGACCCGCTGCGTCGCCGCCTGCACAAAATCCGCCGCCGGCCGCCGCTGGATCACCCGCGCAATCACCGGCCGCAACGAGCGCGCCGGCCGCTGCAAACGCGCCGCCTCCTCCGCCGGCCGCTGCGCTATCACCGTCAGTGAACCCTCCAACCGGTGAGCCGCTGCCGTATTCCGCGGCGTGGCATCATCGACATCTTTATGCGCCGCGCAGCGTCACTCTCGACTCCAATATGCCGGCCTTTCGCTTCCTCTACGAAAAGCGCCCGAGCGGCAGCGAGCCTGCAGCGAATGCCGTTCAGCTCACCGCGACCGACGCGCCGCCAGTCGGCTGGGAAGTCGTTCCGACATACGACGCCGAATGTCTCGTCGCGTACTTGATGTCGCTCGATCAATCGCATCCGTTGAAAGAAGTGAAATCTGCAGG
>DASTDG010000165.1:0-2766 GCA_035710475.1 Chthoniobacterales bacterium
CGTCGCGATCGCAAGGAGCAGGCCAATGGTCACTCCACTGAACAGCATGATGGAACCTTCACGCATGATCATTCGCAACACCGCTCCGGCCTGAGCGCCGAGCGCCATCCGGATTCCGATCTCGCGCGTGCGTCGAGCCACTGAGTACGCTTTGACTCCGTAAAGACCAACAACGGCGAGACCGAGCGCAAGCGCCCCAAAGATGGAGAACAACGCCGCGCCCGCGCGAACGAGCCAGAGGTCCAGGTTCGAATCGAGATGTTGCGCGAACGTCCGCAGCGAAAGGATCGGGATTGATGGATCGACATCGCGCACGGTGCGTCGTAGCAAATCGGCTGTGGCGGCTTCGTTTCCAGACGCAAGCGAACGAAACCGAACAAAAAAGGAAACGTCATTTTGGAATCCGCGCGCGAACGGCAAGTAAATTCCGCCAATTGGCTCCCTTTCAAAGAGCGCATGGCGCGTTGCCGGCACGATGCCGACTACTTCGAGCGTCTCTCCCTGCTTCTCCTCTTCACTCACATCCCCGCTCCGTCCGACGTGGGCACCTCCGCTCTCGGCTGACGGCGCATTTTCACCCGCATACTGAATGCGTTGTCCAAGCGCATCACCATCCGGCCAGAGCTTCTTTGCCAGAACGTCGTCGATAATCGCGACTTTCGGACCGGGCTGGGTCGCCTCCGCTTCGGTGAACGCGCGACCACGAAAAACTGGCAATCCAACGGTTGAAAAATAATCTGCGCCCACGCTGTTCCAGGCCACCTCTAAGGCAAGGCCTTCGGCGGCCGTCGCCGGCTTAGCGTCGGGAGCGAGACGGAGGCCGGCGCGCTGGACTTTTCTGCTTAACTCAAACATCCCGAACGGGACTATTGAAGAGATACTCGCGTGCTCCACGCCTGGCAGCCCCGCCAGTCTCTCGTTCAAGTTGCGATAAACGTCCTGCGCGCGTTTCGGTTCATAACCCGCCAGGCTCGCATCGACTTCCAGAACATAGCTTGCGCCGGGCCTTAATCCGGTATCGACCGACGCGGCCTTGCCTGCACCACGAATGAACAAAGCCGCAGCGGTAACGAGCGCGAGTGAGAAAGCGATTTGCACGACGACAAGTGGGTGGCGCGGTAAGAATTTCCACCGCCGGCGCACCACGTCTTCCCCTGCGTGTTCTTTCAGATCGGCGACCACCGCGCTACGCGAAATTTTCACGGCCGGCCCAAGCGCAAACATGAGTGTGCCGAGCAGGCAAAATCCGAACGTTGCCGCCAAAATTGCCGGGTTCGGTCCGCCCAGCCATACGATGTCTAGCGGCATCAGTTTGCGAATTGAACCAACCAGCAAATCGGACGACCAGAGTCCAAGAATCAGTCCACCCACGCCGCCGAGCACCGCCAGCGCAAAGCCTTCCGTAAGAAGCTGGCGAACGATGCGCCACCGGCTGCCACCGAGCGCGAGACGGATTGCGATTTCTTTGCGGCGCGCAGTACCGCGTGCGAGCAGCATGTTAGCGAGGTTAAGGCATGCCACCAGCAGCACCACTACCGCCATTCCGAGCAGTAATGGCGCGATGACTTTTATCCCGCTCTCGGCCGCCGGGTTGTTACTTACCGAATTACGCGACACGGGCGCCGCTATAAGCGTTTGATTCTTCTGTTCGACTGGATAGGCCTTTTCCAAATTGGCCGCGAGCCCTTCGAGCGCAGGCTTGGATGCGGCCGCAGTCATCCCGGCTTTAAGCCGGCCCATGATGCGCAGCTGCGTTCCTTTGCGATCGTCAATGGTAGTCCGGTTTTCCGACCTAAAATCGTTAGCGACCTGATCATAAACACTCATCGGCAACCAAACTTCCGGCGACAGAATTTGCATCGTGCCGACGAAACCCTTTGGCGTAACTCCCACGATGGTGAACGAGCGACCGTTGATCAGTAATTGCGAGCCGAGCAGGTTTGGATCGAGGTCGTGCTTCTGCCAGTAATTGTAACTGACGATCGCGACCGGCGTGTTGTGGCCAGGCGTTTCCTCTTCCGGCAAAAATGCACGGCCTCGCGCCAACGGAACGCCGAGCACCGAGAAATAGTTCGAGGTGACGATGGCACTGAATGCGCGCCGCGTATCGCCTTTCTGGCCAAGGCCGATAAACGCGAGATTGAAGGCCATTACGTCGCTGAACACCGTGTTCTGCTCGCGGATGTCGAGATAAGTAGGATAAGAAAAACCGCGAAATTTCTTCGGATCCTTCTTGTCCTGAGAAAAGAGCTGCACCATTTCATGCGGCTTGGCATAAGCCGGCGGGGCAAAGAAAAGCCTGTTTACCAGGGTGAATACGGCGGTATTCACGCCAATGCCGAGCGCGAGCACGGTTACCGCTGAAATCGTAAACGCCGGCGCCTTGAACAGCTGCCGGAACGCAAATTTAAAATCACGAATCATGATTAAGCGCCATGGCCTAGCGCGATCATTGGATCGAGTTTCGCGGCGCGACGCGCGGGCAGATAACAGGCGAGAAATGCGACGGCCGTGAGCAAAAACGAAATCGCGAGATACGTCGTCGGATCATCCGGGCGCACATTGAAAAGCAAACTTGCCATGACGCGCGTCAGTCCGAAGGCGCCGGCCAGTCCGGCGACAACCCCAATCGCGGCCAGCATCATTCCCTGCCTAACGACTAGTCCGAGCACATCACTTCTCTGCGCACCAAGCGCCATGCGAATGCCGATTTCCTGGGTGCGTTGCGTGACCGAGTAGGCCATGACGCCGTAAATGCCGATCGCC
>DASTDG010000166.1:0-6650 GCA_035710475.1 Chthoniobacterales bacterium
TGCGGTGACAGGCACCGCTGCAGCCCAAGCTTCCCCAGCCGCTCCCGCAAGTCCCGCGGCAACAGCGCTTGGCGCGACGAGCGCTACTTCTCCCGTCGAGCCTGGCAGGGCCGGAGCAGCAGCGGCTGAGCGCGGACAAGCTGCTGCAACTACATCGCCAGCTGTGACTTCGCCATCACCTGCCGTGCGTGGTAAGCACCATCGCGGGCGACCGGGCGAACAAATTGGTCGGAGCCCAGCGGCGGGTGCTGCGGCAACAGCAGCCCCAGCTGCAACGACGTCGCCGCACGAAGGTCGAGGCAAACACAAAGGCGAGGTTGAGCGCGCCACGCCCGCTGCTCCGCAGGGCCAACCGGGTGCACTCCCTCGCGAAACGCCACGTGGGCGACCGCAAGGTCCGCCACCGAGCGCCACACCGTTTACGCAGACCGGTGAAAATCTACAGGAGCGCGGCCCAGCACAGACAGCTCCAGAGCGCGGTGCCGCGCCAGCGGCAATCCGACCATTGCCGGCAGAACGCGGGCCAGCTGCTGAACGCCCTGAACGTGGATCGGCTGCTCAACGCGAGTCGGCTGCTGAACGGCGGGAGCCTGGACCGGCTGGGGCGCCTGGGAGAACCGAAGGCGGAAAAAAGAAGCCAGGAGCATCTCCTTCTCCGTCACCCTAACAAGTCACGGGTGAATTGATCGTCAGCCCCGGAGAAATCCGGGGCTGATTTGTTTTAGATCGGCAATTAATCAGAACGGCGACAGCGCCCCATTGCTACAGCAGTTCTGCAATCTGGACTGCGTTGAGCGCCGCGCCTTTCAGCAACTGGTCTCCACTCACCCAAAACGAAAGACCGTTTTCAAACGCGCAGTCGATTCGCACGCGCCCAACCTGACAATTGTCTTTTCCGGCGACGTTCAACGGCATGGGGTAGCGCTCGTTTTGCGGTTCATCGACAAGTTCCAGCCCCGGCGCTTTCGCCAAGACCTCGCGTGCTTGATCGACCGATACTGGTTTTTCAAATTCTGCGCTGACCGCGACCGAATGGGCCCGAACTACCGGTACGCGCACGCACGTAACCGAGGCGCGGAATTCCGGCAGATGCATGATTTTGCGGCCTTCATTTTGCATTTTCATTTCCTCTTTCGTGTAGCCGTTCTCGAGAAACGCATCGATGCGCGGCAGCACGTTGAACGCGATCGGATGCGGATAGACCTTGGCCGATAATTGTCGATCTTGCAGCGCCGCTTCCGTCTGCACCTTGAGCTCTTCGATCGCGCGCGTGCCGCTGCCGGACACCGCCTGATAGCTCGCTGCAAAAATCCGGCGGACTTGGAAAACGCGGTGTAGTGGATACAGCGCCATCAACGCCACTGCCGTTGTGCAATTCGGGTTCGCAATGAGCCCGCGATGTCGGGGCACATCCTCGCCGTTGATCTCCGGGATGACCAGAGGCACGTCAGGTTCCATTCGGAAGACGGATGAATTGTCGATGACCACTGCGCTGTTCTCCCGCGCAATTGGAACCCACTGCCGTGACACTTCACCGCCAGCACTGAAGAACGCGAGGTCGATATTGGCGAAGGAGCGCTCGTTCAGTTCTTCGACGCCATGCAACGCACCGCCGAATGCAACCGATTTACCCGCAGACTGGACCGAGCTAATCGGCCGCAAACTGGCGACTGGAAAATTGCGTCGTTTCAGGACGCCCAACAGCTCGCTGCCCACCGCGCCGGTCGCTCCGACAATCGCGATGTGGTATTTTTTCACGAGCAAGCGGACATTACCGCGGCCGGTTTGTCATGCAACGTCCCAAGACCAAGATCGACATCTCCGTTCGTGACCAAACACTTACCGTGACGCGCGGCGATGAAACTTTGCGGACCTACCCGATTTCAACTTCGCGCTTCGGATTAGGAACTGAACAAAACAGTTTCAAAACGCCAACGGGACTGTTCCGCATCGCTGACAAAATCGGCGACGGCATGGCTCTCGACACTATTTTTGTCGGCCGCGTGCCGTTGGGTCCTCAGGACCCGCTTCCCACGACTGATGATTTTGTCATGACGCGGATTCTCTGGCTTGAAGGGATGGAAGAACGTAACGCGAACACGCGCGACCGTTACATTTACATCCACGGCACAAAACACGAGGACAAGATTGGAACGCCTGCCAGCCATGGCTGCGTCCGGATGTGCAACGCCGATGTGGCCGAATTGTTCGACTTAGTCGAGGAAGGTACGCCGGTAGTCATTCGCGAGTAACGCGTCCTTTTGACACATCCTGCTGCGCAGGCGCGCACGTTTCTAAAGCGTGAGAAAAGCGTTGCTTACGCCTCTTCCCTGCCTAATAAGCAGCCAGCAACCTGCTCGGAAAGGAGGCGATATAGATTGAGATTCCTGAAAGCGATCATGCTCCTGGCCGTTTTGGCCAGCACGTTGAGTCTGGGCGCTTGCGCCCACAAACAAGAGACCATGTCCACTGGGACAACGGCCAGCACGCGCGGGTATTCCAAATAGCTCCGCGGCGTGCCCATCTGCGGATGGATTCAATAAAGGGCCAGGTCGCTGTCGGCCTGGCCTTTTCGTTCTTTGTGCTCAACGCTTCAACGCTTTCACCCTTCAACGGTTCTCGTTACAGTTGGCCATGCAACTGAATGGCCAGCCGTTGTCCCTCAGTGACCTTGCTGGCGTCGCGTTTGGTGATGAGCGCGTGGAAATTTCACCCTCCGCGCTCCCGCGAATTCATGCGTGTCGCGAAGTTATTGAAAAGATCGTCGCGCGCGATGCCGCGGTCTACGGAGTCAACACCGGATTCGGAAAGCTGGCCGACGTGCGCATCCAGCCTAACGAGTTCCGCGAGCTGCAATTAAACCTCGTCCGCAGCCATGCCTGCGGCATTGGCAACCCGCTTTCGGAACCGGAAGTGCGCGCGATGATGTTGCTCCGCGCTAACGTGCTCACGCTCGGATTCAGCGGCATCCGAGCCGAGATCATCGAGATGCTGTGCCAAATGCTCAATCGTCGCGTCTGTCCCGTGGTTCCCGAGAAGGGTTCTGTCGGTGCGAGTGGTGATCTGGCGCCGCTCGCGCATCTGGCCTTGGCCTTGATCGGAGAAGGCGACGCGTTATTGACAGGTGAGCGAATGCCAAGCTCCGAAGCGTTGCGCCGCGCGGGCTTAAAACCGGCAGAACTCGAAGCAAAAGAAGGCCTGGCCTTGCTCAACGGCACGCAAGCAATGCACGCGGTGGGTGGATTGTCGATCTTTCGCGCACAACGGCTTACTACCGTCGTCGATGTCGCCGGCGCCATGAGCTTGGAAGCACTGCTCGGCACCCCTGCCGCGTTCGATCAACGTTTGCAGGATGCGCGGCCGCACGCTGGACAGAAAGCCGTGGCCAAACATCTTTTGTCAATCTTGCAAGGCAGCGAAATCCGTGAATCGCATCGCGAGAACGATCCACGTGTGCAGGACGCCTACAGTTTGCGATGCATGCCGCAGGTGCACGGCGCCGTACGCGACGCGCTCGCGCACGGCGAGAGCATCCTCCAAGTCGAATCCGCGTCCGCGACCGATAATCCGCTTGTCTTCACGGATACCGGCGAAGTCATTTCTGGCGGCAATTTTCATGGCGCGCCGCTTGCGCTCGCATTTGATTATGCGGGAATAGCGATGACTGATTTGATGAGCATCAGCGAACGGCGCATCGATCGACTCGTGAATCCGGATTTGAACGAAGGTTTGCCGCCCTTCCTCGCGCGCCACGCCGGCTCGCAATGCGGATTCATGATCGCGCACGTCGCCGCTGTCTCTTTGCTAAATGAGGCGAAGGTCCTGGCGCACCCGGCGAGCATCGATAACGTGCCGACCTCCGGTGGAAAAGAGGACCATGTCTCGATGGGAATGACCTCCGCGCTCAAACTGCGATCGATTGTCGATCTTGCGGAAAATCTGGTCGCCATCGAATTGCTCGCCGCGGCCGAAGCCTTGGAACATCGACATCCACTAAAAGCCGGAGTCGGGGTCGAACGCGCTTTTGCCATCATCCGCAAAATCGCGCCGCCGCTGACGCAGGACCGCGCTCTCTCCGCCGACATAGCGCGCATGGCGGAAAGCATTCGCGCAGGTAACTTCGACGACATATGAGCGGGAAACGAATTATTCGCGCGCCACGCGGCGGCGATCTCACCTGCAAAGGTTGGCACCAGGAGGCCGCGATGCGGATGCTGATGAACAATTTGGATCCGGACGTCGCCGAAGATCCGGATCGACTCGTTGTCTACGGCGGAACCGGTCGTGCTGCGCGCAGCTGGGAAGCATTCGATGCGATCGTTCGCTCGCTCCAAAATTTGCAGAACGACGAGTCATTGCTCGTGCAATCGGGTAAACCGATTGGCAAATTCCGCACCCACGACCAAGCGCCGCGCGTTTTGATCGCCAACTCCAATTTGGTCGGACAGTGGAATAACTACGCCGAGTTCAACCGCCTCGAGCGACTTGGCCTGACAATGTATGGCCAGATGACGGCCGGCTCGTGGATTTACATCGGCAGCCAGGGGATCGTTCAGGGCACGTTTGAAACTTTTGCCGCTGCGGGTCGCAAGAATTTCGGTGGCTCGCTCGATGGAAAATTCGTGCTCACCGGCGGTCTCGGCGGGATGGGCGGTGCGCAACCGCTCGCGGCGACGATGAATGGCGCCGTGTTCCTCGGCGTCGAAGTCGATCCGGCGCGTATCGACAAGCGATTGAAGAGCGGCTACTGCGATAAGATCGCGTGGTCGCTCGACGAAGCGTTGAAGATTGTCGAGCAAGCGCAAAAAGATCGACAATCGCTCTCCGTCGGCCTCGTCGGGAATTGTGCCGACGTTCTCCCCGAATTCGTTAGGCGGGGAATTGTTCCCGACGTGTTGACCGACCAGACCAGCGCGCATGATGCGCTAAACGGTTATGTCCCCAACGAAATGACTCTGGAGGACGCGCTCGCGTTGCGCCGCAACAATCCTGAGGAGTACATCGAGCGCTCCATGCGATCCATGGCCGTGCACGTCGAAGCGATGCTCGCGTTGCAGAGAAAAGGCGCAGTCACATTCGATTACGGTAACAACATTCGCGCGCAGGCGCAGAAAGCCGGCGTGAAAAACGCGTTCGACATCGCCGGGTTCGTTCCCGAGTACATCCGGCCGCTCTTTTGCGAAGGCAAAGGTCCATTCCGCTGGGTCGCGTTGAGCGGCGAGCCCGACGACATCGCGCGAACCGACAAACTTGCGCTCGAATTATTCCCGCAAAACCAGACGCTGGCGCGGTGGATGAAACTCGCGAAGGAGCGCATCCATTATCAGGGCTTGCCCGCGCGGATTTGCTGGCTTGGCTACGGCGACCGTGCCGAGTTTGGCGTTGCGATTAACGAACTTGTTAGGCGGGGCGAAATCAAAGCGCCCATTGTTATCGGACGCGATCATCTCGACGCCGGTTCGGTCGCGTCGCCGAACCGCGAAACCGAAGGAATGCTCGACGGCAGCGATGCGATCGCGGATTGGCCGTTGCTCAACGCGCTCGTTAACACCGCCGCCGGCGCATCATGGGTTTCCATTCACAACGGCGGCGGGGTTGGCATCGGTTTCTCGCAGCATGCCGGCATGGTTGTCGTCGCCGACGGCACCGAAAATTCCAAGCGCCGTCTCGAACGCGTGCTCACGAGCGATCCAGGCACGGGCGTCCTCCGTCACGTCGATGCCGGCTACTCGCGTGCAATCGAATTCGCCGCCACGGACAAGATCGACATCCCGATGCCACCGCGGCCGCGCGATTGATCAATGCAGAAGCTGATCGAGTGCGTGCCGAATTTTTCGGAGGGGCGCGACCAAAACATTATTCGGCAAATCACAGCGGCGATTGAAGCGGTTGACGGCGTCTCATTGCTCGATGTCGATCCCGGCGCGAGCACGAATCGAACGGTGGTGACGTTCGTCGGTATGCCGGACTCGGCCGTTGAAGCGGCATTTCGCGCAATTCAAAGAGCTGCCGAGTTGATCGACATGCGCAAGCACAAAGGTGCGCATCCGCGCATGGGTGCGACAGATGTTTGCCCGTTCATTCCGGTGAGCAACGTCAGTTGGGAAGAGGCAATCAATTGCGCGAGAAAGTTGGGGCAGCGTGTCGGCGAGGAATTGAACATTCCGGTTTATCTTTACGAGCGCGCAGCCCGCGACAAATCGCGCGCGAATCTCGCCGTCGTTCGTGCCGGCGAATACGAGGGCTTTTTCGACAAGATCAAACAGCCCAGCTGGAAGCCAGATTTCGGTCCCGCGGTGTTCAACGCCAAAGCTGGCGCGACGGTAATCGGCGCGCGCGATTTCCTGATCGCTTACAACGTGAACCTGAACACAAGATCGGTGCGTCGCGCCAATGCGGTCGCGTTTGATGTTCGTGAGCAAGGCCGGATCAAAACGGAAGACGGCACCCCATCTGGAAAACCGGTGCTGGATGCAAACGGCGAGCCGGTGCGCGTTCCGGGAATGTTAAAGCAGGTGAAAGCGATCGGCTGGTTTGTGGAAGAGTACGGGATCGCGCAGGTGTCGATGAACCTGACCAATATCGAAGAGACGCCGCTGCACGTTGCCTTCGATGCCTGTTGCGAGGCAGCGATGAAGCGCGGTCTGCGT
>DASTDG010000167.1:0-3688 GCA_035710475.1 Chthoniobacterales bacterium
CGCAACCGTTCCATGATCTGTTCGGTCATGGCCGCGCCGATCCGGTCGTGTTCATTGAAACGGATCCGGCCGGTTTGATCGACCGTCGCGGTGATGGGCTTGGCCACATCGTGCAGCAAAACTGCGAACACGAGTGGGACCGAGACTTTCTCCGGCAGCAATTTGAGCATTAGCCGCGTGTGCGCGAAGACATCGCCTTCCGGATGAAATTGCTCCGGTTGCGCGCAGCCTTTCATCGCCACCACTTCTGGCAGAATCGCGCGCATTAAGCCGCTTTCATCAAGCAAATCCCAGCCGCGAACACGATTGGGGGACAGGAAAATCCGCACCAACTCGTCGCGGATCCGTTCGGCGCTGATCCCAGTAATGACCGCCGCGTTTGCCACAATTGCGTCCCACGTCTGATTGTCGATCTTGTAGTCGAGCACCGTCGCGAACCGTACCGCGCGCAACATCCGTAACCGGTCTTCCTGGAATCGTTGCGCCGGTTCGCCGATCGCGCGGAGTACTTTCGCCTCCAGATCCGCGCGGCCACCGACGAAATCGATCACCTTCTCCGCGACTGGATCGTAAAACATCCCGTTGATCGTGAAATCGCGCCGTTTCGCGTCTTCTTCCGGCGAGGAAAAATGCACCGCCGTTGGCCGGCGGCCATCGACGTAAGCGTCGTCGGAACGAAATGTCGCCACTTCAAATTGAAAGCCGTTTTCGACGACTACGATGACGCCAAAGTGCGCACCGACAGCGTAAGTGCGCGGGAAAATCTGTTGCACGATCGCCGGCGTCGCGTCAGTCGCGATGTCGAAATCTTTCGGCGTCTCACGGCGCACGATGTCGCGCACGCAGCCGCCGGCAAAATACGCGATGTGCCCCTGCTCGCGCAGCTGGTGCGCGATGTCGCGTGCCGTTTTCTCCATCGGGCTCACGCCGTTGACTGTAGCGGCGGTCTGGGACCGCCGCACATTGACGTTCAGGTTTATGTCGCTGTTTCGGACGTGCTTTTGGTTTGGCGAAAAGAATTAATGATGAAGCTCACCACCGCGAGCGTGATGCATGAATCGGCGATATTAAATGCCGGCCAGGGATGAGCGAACGGCACGTGCAAGTCGAACAGGAGAAAATCGATGACATGGCCGTACAGCAGCCGGTCAGTGAGGTTACCGAGCACACCGGCGAGGAGCAGGCCTAACGAGAGATCGCGCCAGAAATCCCGGGAGCGCCGCCGGAGCAACAGCACGACGACGAACAGGAGCGCCAGACACGACAGCGCAACGAAGAACTCGTTGTTATTTTTGAATGAGCCAAAAGCCGCGCCGGTGTTGGTGATGTTGACGAGGCTGAAGAAACCCGGAACCACGATGCGCGGTTCTTCCGTTCCGAGCGCGCCACGGACCCAAAATTTTGTTACCTGATCCAGTGCGTAGAGGGGCAGCGACAGAAAGAAAATGAATTTCATGCAGGTCGTTCCACCACTCGTGTCATGTCGAGCGAGGTCGAGACATCTCTCATTGTTTCAACGGCAAGAGATTCCTCGACTTCGCTCGGAATGACAATAGCTGCTTACCGCGCTCGGTTCGCGAGCAATGCCACCACGGCCTCGCAGCGGTCACACAGCTCGGGATGCGCTTTGCTCGCACCGACGGTTGAACGGTGGCGCCAACAACGAACACATTTTTGAAAGCCGGTCCGGGTGATCGACACGCTGGCTTCGCTGGCTTGCTCGACAGTCAGGTCGCTCACGATAAAAAACTCCTCCAGTTCGTTCTTGTCGATCTTGCGCGTCACATCCGAATCGGAACTGAGCACGACCGCCGCTTCGAGGGAGTTGCCAATCAGTTTCTGCTGACGCGCCTGCTCCAGCGCCTGACCAATGATGCCGCGCAGCCGCAACAGCTCAGCAATCGCCTCAGTGGCTTGCCTTCCGCGATTCCGCGGAGTTGGGAACTCTTCCAAATGAACCAACGCCGTCGCACCGGAGTGACGCCAGGCTTCCTCAGCTGTGAAAGCGAGAATCGGCGCGAGCAACTGGCAAAGTGCGTTGAAGATCTCGTGCATCGCGGCCTGCGTCGCGCGGCGCCGCGGGGAATCCGGCGCGTCGCAATACATCCGGTCCTTGGTGATGTCGACGTAGAGACTGCTCAGGTCGACGGCGCAAAACTGATTGATCGCGTGGTAAACCTTATAAAACTCGAAAGCCTGATAAGCCGCACGACAATCGGCAACAACTTGATCCAACCGCTCCAGAATCCAGCGATCGATTAAGGTGAGATCTGTAGCCGCGGTCGTTGACCGCGGGCCGGCTTCAGCGACGCCGGCTCCAGGAAAATCAAACAGGTTGCCTAACAAAATGCGCAGCGTGTTGCGAATGCGGCGGTAGGTGTCGCCGAGCCGGGTGAACATTTCCTCCGAGAACGGGACGTCGTCGGTGTAATCGATGCTGCTTGCCCAGAGCCGGACGAGATCAGCGCCGTGGCGGCCGACGAAATGCCCAGCGTCCGTTGGCTTGTCGTAAGTCCCGGACTTGGAGATTTTCTTTCCATCGAGATCGACTACGAAGCCGTGCGTGACGCAGGCCTTGTAAGGCGCGCGACCGTTCAATGCGATGCTGGTCATGAGCGACGATTGGAACCAGCCGCGATGCTGGTCCGTCGCTTCCAGGTACATGTCGGCCGGATCGCGTAGCTCAGGATGAATCGCGCAGACTGCCTTATGCGAGACGCCGCTGTCGATCCAGACATCAATCGTGTCGTTGCGTTTGGTCGTGCCCTCGGGTAGCCCGAGTTGCTTCGCAAGATCGACATCATCGAGTTCGAACCAGATGTTGGAGCCGCGCTCGGCCACGAGATCAGCCAGCTTGCGGATAATCTTTGCGTCGAGAATCGCTTCGCCGGTTTTCGAATAGAAGACTGGCAGCGGCACGCCCCAACTGCGTTGTCGAGAAATGACCCAGTCGGGCCGTGCTTCCACCGTGCCGGCGATGCGGTTCTCGCCCCAGCCGGGAATCCATCTCACTTCGTTGTGAATCGCGGCGAGCGCCTGGCGGCGCAGCTCGTCGATACGGATGAAGAATTGTTCGACCGCGCGAAAGATGATCGGCGTCTTCGAACGCCAGCAGTAGGGATAGGAATGGTGAAAGGTTTGTTGGCCTAACAAATTGCCGCGTTCACGCAACAGATTGATGATGTCGTGGTTCGCGTCGAACACGTACTTGCCGGTCAGTTTTGGCAGGCTCGCTTCCGCGGTGAACCGGCCATGATCGTCGACCGGAGATAAGATCGCTAATCCGTTGTTGTAGCCGAGCCAGTAATCGTCAGCGCCATGGCCAGGTGCGATGTGCACCGCGCCCGTGCCGCTATCCATCTTCACGAAATCCGCCAGCAGCACGACGGCTTCCCGGTCCAGGAACGGGTGGCGCGCTCTGATTTTGTCGATCTTGTCGCCGGTAAATGAGGCTTTCGGTTCGCCGACGGGATCGAACTTTGTGTGCGCGCAAAATTGCGGAACGAGTTTGTCGGCGAGGAGCAATGTTTCAAAAGCGCCGTCGCGCATGAATTCCTGCACGACGTAAAGATCCTTAGGCGACACCGCGATGGCCATGTTCGCCGGCAACGTCCACGGCGTAGTCGTCCAGATGGCGATGCTCGCTTTGTCTTTCCATTCACCGGTCGCGATTGGGAACTTCACGTAA
>DASTDG010000168.1:0-15611 GCA_035710475.1 Chthoniobacterales bacterium
TTGTTTCAAGGCCAGGAATTTGGCGCTTCGGCAGTGTTTCGATATTTCAGCGATGTGGGCGATGACGAATTGAAAGAAGCAGTCCGCAAGGGCCGCTTCGAGTTTCTGGCCCAATTTCCATCAGTGGCAGCGCCCGAGGTGCAAGCGCGCCTGCCGGTGCCGTTCCATCTCAGCACGTTTGCAGGCTGCAAACTCGACTGGTCGGACCGCGAGCGCTATTCGCAACTCTACGCCTTGCACCGCGATTTGATCTGGCTGCGTCGTGAAGACGCGCGTTTTCGTAAGTCGAAGCCGAATGGTGTTGATGGCGCCGTGCTCGGCCGGCGCTCATTCGTCCTGCGATATTTTGCCGATCAGCCGGACGAGGAACGATTACTGATCGTGAATCTCGACAAACAGCACGTCTTCAGCCCCGCGCCGGAGCCGTTACTGGCGCCGCCGGATAAATACGAATGGCAGACGCTCTGGACAAGCGAAGCTCCACAGTACGGCGGGACGGGCATGCCGCCGATCGCGACGGAAAGCGGCTGGACGATTTTCGCCGAAGCGGCCGTCGCGCTGCACGCCGTCCGCGCGACCAAGCCGCGACCGAAACCGAAGCGGCGCCAGTAAAATGCACGACCTGATGCGAAACAAATCGACCGCGCGCGAGCCGGTCGAGCGCGTGATGCAGTGGGAGCCAGCGAATCCTTCGCGCGAGGTTTTGCTGAAGCGCGAATGGCTCGTCACCAACGGGCTTGGCGGTTATTCCAGCGGCACCGTGTCCGGCGCGGTGACGCGTCGCTATCACGGCTTGCTCGTCGCGGCATTGGCCGCGCCGCTCGGACGCGTCGTGATGTGGAGTCATGTCTCGGAAAGCCTTTCCTTCGGTAAAAACGACACCGTTTCGTTAGGCGCAGAGGAGCGCGCCGGCGGGCAACTCGAATTAAAAAGCGCGGAGTATCTGCGCGAGTTCCGGCTCGAGGACGGCCTGCCGGTCTGGGTGTATCACGTCCGCGATCTCGTGCTCGAGAAACGCGTGATGATGCCGCACCTGCAAAACACGGTTTACGTCACCTACCGCATTTTAGCCGGCGATTCACGTCCCCGTCTCGAGCTGCGGCCGGCGTTTCATTTTCGGCATCACGAGATTTCGGTAAACAAGGGAACTTCCGGGCCATATCGCCTGTCTGCCGTAGCGGATCGCTATGAAGTCGCGGCCGCCAAACCGGGTTTTCCAGCAGTGCGGATGAAAGTTTGCGGTGAAGCGAAATTCACCATTGGCGCGACCAGGGTTCACCAGGTGGTTTACCGCACCGAGCAACTGCGCGGCTATGCCTACGAGGGCGACCTTTGGAGTCCAGGATACTTTGATGTCGATCTTGCGCCGGACAAATCCGCCACCGTCGTCGCTTCGACCGAAAAATGGGAGATCACCGAATTACTCAGTCCCGAGGAATTACTTACCTCGGAGCGGCGACGACGGCGGCGTTTACTGGAGAAAACGCACGATCGCTGCCGTGACAAATTTGCGGCTGAGCTTGCCCTCGCTGCTGACCAGTTCGTCATCACGCCGGCCGGCCGATTCGAGGAAGCGGCGCGCGCGCACGCCGCGGGCGACGAGGTGCGGACGGTGATCGCCGGTTACCATTGGTTCACCGACTGGGGCCGCGACACTATGATTAGCCTCGAAGGGCTAACGTTGGTCACCGGTCGCTGGCTTGAGGCCGGTTACATCCTGCGCACTTTCGCCAATTACATCTGCGATGGATTGATCCCGAACATGTTCCCCGACAGCTCGAAGCAGGGGAAATACCATACTGCCGACGCGACGCTGTGGTTTTTCCACGCGGTTAATCGCTATGTCGAGATCACCGAAGACCAGTCGACACTCGATTTATTGCTGCCGTCGTTGGTCGACATCGTCGACCATCATCTGCGCGGCACGCGCTTCAACATTCACGTCGATCCTGCCGATGGGCTGCTCGCGCAAGGCGAACAAGGTTACCAGCTCACCTGGATGGACGCGAAAATGGGCGATTGGGTGGTGACGCCGCGCAGGGGCAAAGCCGTCGAGATTAACGCGCTTTGGTATAACGCGCTCTGTCTCGTCGCGAAATGGTTGCGCGAAAACGGCGACGCGCGCGCCGAAACCTACGAGCGCCATGCCGAACGCGCGCGTCACGCGTTTAACGAGCGGTTCTGGTACGCAGACGCCGGGTACCTTTACGACGTGGTCGATTGCGAGGGGAAAAATGGAACGCACGACATTTCGTTTCGGCCTAACCAGATCTTCGCTATTTCGCTCGAAAACCCCATTCTGGATCAATCGCGCTGGAGCTCAGTTGTCGATCTTGTCGGGCAAAAACTGCTGACGCCGGTCGGCCTGCGCTCACTTTCGCCGGACGATCCAGAATATAAGCCGATTTACTCCGGCGATCTGCGCTCGCGCGATGGCGCCTATCACCAGGGCACGGTCTGGGCATGGCTCATCGGGCCGTTCATTGACGCGTGGTTGAAGGTTCATCCAAACGAAAAAGAGCGCGCCCGAAAATTCCTCGAAGTCTTCCCGACCCATCTGAGCGACGATGGTTTCGGCACAATCAGCGAGGTGTTTGACGCGCGGGAGCCGCACAATGCCGGCGGCTGCATCGCGCAAGCGTGGAGTGTGGCCGAGGTCCTGCGCACCTGGGTGAAAACGGCCTAACGAGCCAAGATCGACAATCGCTCGCCGCGGCTGCTGCGATTTATTAATTGATGCCTGAAACCGCGGAAGACCTCTTCAAACAGCCCGACGTGCGGCAGGAACTGGCCCGCGCCACTGGACAGAAGGCGGAGGCGAAAGTCAAAGCCGAGACAAAAGACAAATTCTGGTTCGTTACCCATGCATTGCTTCTCGGCGGCTGCGCCGCGTTGTATTTTCTCATCGGCTCAAAGTTCATCCCACTTTTGCAAGCGGAAGTGGATCTGAGCCGCCGCCTCCTTCGCGGCTTCGCGCTCATTGTCATCGTCATCGGGACGGGCAAGGCGGTGAAAGTGTATGCGATCGGACGGCTTCAAGACGCCGTTACCCGATTCACCCTCGAACGGATCCAGAATCTGGTGGTGACTCTGTTGATCGCAGTCATCGCGGTGTCGGTGATTTTTGTGAATTGGTACGCCGCGCTCACAGCACTCGGCATCGGGTCGATCATCATCGGTCTGGCCGTGCAAACGCCGATGAAAAGTTTCATCGCCTGGATTTACATCCTGGTGCGGCGGCCGTTTCAAGTCGGAGATCGGATCAAAATCGGCGACGCCACCGGCGACGTCATCGATGTCGGCTACCTCGACACCACGCTCTGGGAATTTGGCGGGCAATATCTTTCCACCGATCATCCCAGCGGGCGCGTGATTCGTTTTCCGAATGAAAAGGTGCTGGACGAGATCATTTGGAATTATTCCTGGCCGCTGTTTCCTTACATCTGGAACGAGATCAAATTTCAAATCGCTTACCAAAGCGATCTGAAGTTTGTTGCCGAGACAATGCAACGAATTGTCGAAGAAGAGATCGGCGAGGAGATGATGAAGCGGGTGGAAGTCTTTCGTGACTTGCTCGCCCGCACACCGGTCGATGAATTGGAAGTGCGTTCCCGGCCGCGTGTCATCTTTCGCGTCGATGAAGTCACGTGGGTCGACGCCATTGTGCGCTATTTGGTGCCGCCGCGCGAAGCGGGCGCGGTCAAAACGCGCCTCATCCCAAAACTGCTCTCCGCGCTCAACGCCAAGCCTGAACGAGTGATGTTCCCGAAAGGCGATGCGCGGTAGATTGCGCGATTCGGAGCGTAAAACCTAACTTCGCCAAATGAAGTTACGAACGATTGTAATGACGACGATGTCGATCTTGTGCGGCATCGCAGCAAATGCGCAGCAACCGCCGTCCCTGCGACCCGCGGCGAAACCGAGACCAACTCCAGAAATTTACGCGGCCCTGCCGAATTACGACGAGGTCACCGCGACGCGGCTCCAGATTTTTCTCGATAATTGCGATTTTGGCCCGGGAAAGATCGACGGCAAAATGGGGGAATTTTTTCGCAAGGCGCTCCTCTCCTACAAACATGCGCACCTCATGCGCGAGACCGGCTACGTCGACCAATGGTTGCTCGATCAGGTGCCGGTCACGTTTACGACGTACACGATCCGTCCCGATGATTCAAAATTCGTCGGCCACGTGCCAGGCAGCCACGCCGAGCAGGCGACACTAAAGTGGCTGCCTTACACATCGCTGCTCGAGTACGTGGCGGAACGCTATCATTCCGCCGAGGATTACATCGTAAAACTGAATCCCGGCAAAAATTGGGAGCACTTGCAGCCGGGCGACACGCTCACTGTGCCGAACGTGCTGCCGTTCGAAGTCGAAAAAATCGTGGAGCAAAAATTGCCGGAGAACCCGGCTTTCGCCACGCGCAAGATTTACGTCGACACAAAGGAGCGCCTGCTCGAGGTATTCGACAACGATCAGCTCGTCTGCGTTTTTCCGATCACGCCTGGCTCCAAGACGCTGCCGGCACCGATCGGCACGTGGAAGATTCTCGCCGCGACGACCTGGCCCTGGTTCCGCTACGACGAGGCGATGCTGCACTATGGTGTGCGCAGTAGCGAGTATTATAACCTGCCGCCCGGGCCGAACAACTTGGTCGGCGTTCTCTGGATGGGCCTCAACAAGCCAGGCATCGGCATTCACGGAACCAATAATCCGGAGACAATCGGCCGCGCCGCCAGTCACGGCTGCATCCGTCTGGCGAACTGGGATGCTGCGCGAGTCAAAGACCTGGTCAGCGTCGGCAATACGGTCATCATTTTTTGATGTTCAAATGTGGGAGGGACCTCAGCGTCCCGATATCGCCCGTCTTGCTCGGGCTCGCGGCACTAAGGCGGCTCCCGCAGTAAATTTAGATCGACATGATGGATGCCAATGAGCGCCAAGTTTATCGGGCGGCCATTCTGCGAACGCGCCGGCAAAAGTAGCGCATGCGTCCCGCTTGCATTTAATCGATTCGCAAGCCAGAGGCTTGCGCTACTTTAGGGCGAGTCGTACGATTATTGTTGAGGAGGATGCCGATGAAAGAGCAAAGCGGGATCAGCTACAGCAACGCGGCTGTCGCCGCGACCCCAAAACATCTTTTGCAGTTTGCCGTCAATCAGCGCTACGACGACTACACGTCAGTCGATCATGCCGTTTGGCGGTTCATCATGCGGCAGAACATTTTCTTCCTCCGCGAATACGCGCACAAAGTTTATTTCCAAGGCCTGCTCAACACCGGCATTTCGTTCGAACGGATTCCGCGCATCGAGGAGATGAACGACATCCTCGCTCGCATCGGTTGGGGGGCGGTGGCAGTAGACGGCTTCATTCCGCCGGCTGCGTTCATGGAGTTCCAAGCTTACAAGGTTCTGGTGATCGCCTGCGACATGCGCCAGATCCACCACATCGAATACACGCCGGCGCCGGACATCGTGCACGAAGCGGCAGGACACGCGCCGATCATCGTCGATCGCGAATATTCAAATTACCTGCAGCGCTTCGGTGAAGTAGGCGCGAAAGCGATGCAGTCACGCAAAGATTTCGAGCTCTACCAAGCGATCCGGCATTTGTCGATCTTGAAAGAGCAGCCCCACAGCGACCCGAAAGAAGTCGAGGAAGCACAGAAGCTCGTCGAGTATCGGCAGGCGAACCTTGGCAAACCATCGGAGATGGCGCTGCTCTCGCGGCTGCACTGGTGGACAGTCGAGTACGGACTCATCGGCACGCTTGAGAATCCGAAGATTTACGGCGCCGGGCTGCTCTCCTCGATCGGCGAATCGGTCTCATGCCTGGAGCCGGACGTGAAGAAGATCCCCTACTCCATCGACGCGATGAACCAGCCGTTCGACATCACTACGCGACAGCCCCAGCTCTTTGTCTGCCGCGATTTCCAGCATCTGAGGGACGTGCTCGAAGAATTCGCCAGCCAGATGGCTTACCAGGTCGGCGGCCTCGAAGGAATCAACAAAGCCATCGAATGCAACAATGTAGCCACGTGCGAGTATTCGAGCGGGCTGCAAGTCAGCGGCGTCTTCGACGAAGTGATTGTCGATCAAAACGACAGCCCGATTTATCTGCACACGACGGGCAAAACCGCCTTGGCCTACAACAACAGCGAGCTTCCGGGCCACGGCATCGATTACCATCGGGAGGGATTCGGCTCACCGATTGGCAACTTCCGGCCTAACGAATTGCGGGAAGGCGAAAAGGCGAAGCTGGAGTTCGACAGCGGCATCACTGTCGAAGGAAAGATCGGCAACATACTGCGACGCGACGGCAAAACGCTGCTCATCAGCTTTTCCCATTGCAGCGCCAAGCATGGCGATCGCGTCTTGTTCGATCCCGATTGGGGCACATACGACATGGCGATCGGCGATCGGATTACATCGGTGTTCAATGGCGCCGCCGACAAGGACGCTTACCACGATGTGGCGCTTGTGCCGAAAGAGCGCACGATCAAGGTACCGTCAGATGCGAAACGCAAGAAACTGGAGAACCTCTACGCACAGGTGCGACAGATTCGCGAGACGAAAAAAGGTTACGAACGGCTTGGCGAAATCTGGGAAACACAACAGGCTGAACACCCCGAGGACTGGCTTTTGTCGATGGAGATTTACGAGATCCTCGACGTCACCGCGCAACAACCCGAATTGAAAGCCAAGATCGGCAAGTTCCTGAACGAAAAGAAAGCGACGACGAAAGACCTCGAGACGCTGATCAGCTGGGGGTTCCGGCTGGTCGAATATCACAAGCAACCGGATTTCGTCGCGGCGATGCAGGCGTCGCCGAAGTAAGGTAGCGCAAGCGTCTCGCTTGCATTTCGGCGGCTCGCAAGCCGGGACGCTTGCGCTACAATGTTTCGTCCCTGAAGTGGCGTTTGCCCTTCAGTGCCTTCGCGTACTCCTCCTTGCTCAGGATGTTCTCGTCGAGCTGCATGTCAGTGCGGCACAGATTTGAGAACCAGTTCTCGATGCGTTGTCGATCCTTCAGCACTTCCTCCGTGAGATAGTTCACATCCACATTGATGCAGATGGCGCCGACGATGCCGTATTCCTTACGCACGATCGGGATGGTCGTGCACTTAAACTTCCGCGCGCCGATGTTCAGCTCGTAATTCAGCTTGTCCTCGTGCAGAAGCTGCCGGCGTTTGAGATCAATCAACAGATTCGTTGTGCCGTCGCGCAGGTGCCGCCCCGTGATGTTGTTCTCGAGCGCACAGAGCGAGTGCGCCGGATCAGCCAGATTGTGCAGCAAGATCTCGATCCCGGTATTTGGGAATGATTTGCCGATCAAGCGCACGATGTGTTCGTAGTTCTCCAAAAACTCGTGCGTGTCATCGGCGACCTTTTTGCCGTCGTACTTCTCGAAAAGTTGCGCGTAAACCTTCTGCTCCGTCGGCTCGAGTTTTTCGCGCACGTTGTTTTGTTCACCGATGAAGATGAGCTGCCGCGCGGCCGTATAGTCCTCGTTTTTGAGGAAGTAATGCATCCCGAGCCGGAAATCTTTCAGGCTGAACTCGCCGAAGTTGTCGCGCGTAACGGTGAACGGATAGAAATCGTATTCCTCGAGGCGGCGGCCAAATTTGCGACGGCGTTCCTTGTATTTGCCCCAAATGAAACCCGCGACCAGGAAAACCGCCGAGGCAATGATCGATGCGATGATGTTGATCCCAATCTCGCTTTGCAAAGCGCTGATCATAGAACTCGGAACATAGGGCTATGCCCTGTGTGCCCAGCGGACATTTTGTCCGCTGCCGTCGCTGATTCAGCGGAGTAAAACTCCGCTGGGCGCACAGACTGAAAGTCTATGTTCCTGTCGCTAACTTTGCGCCCGTCGATCACAAATTTCCGCCCGTGTTTGAGATTGTAATGTTTTCCACCGCGACATCCGTCGGACACGACAAGGCGTAAGCGACCGCGGACGCGACTTGCTCGGGCGAGATCATTTTGCGGCGCGGCCAGTCGCCTTCGATTGCGTTCCAAATGTCGGTGGCGGTGGCCGCTGGATAGATGTTGATGACGCGAATCTTGTGCTCGCGCAGCTCCTCGCGCACTGACTGCGAAAATCCTTCCAGCGCGAACTTGCTCATGCAATACGCGCTCCAGTTCGGGAAGCCGGTCTTGGCCGCGATCGAGAGAATGTTCACGATGCTCGAGCCCGGCGGCATGCGTGGGGCGAAATGCTGGCTCAGCAAAAACGGCGCGGTGACATTGACGCCGAGCGTTTGAGACCATTCCACTTCGGTGATCTCCGCGAACGGTTTTACAATCGCAATGCCGGCATTGTTCACGAGTAAATCGAGCGGGGCGTCGCCGACTTGTGCGATCAACTTGGCAACTCCGTCGGGCGTCGCCAGGTCATGAACGAGTGACGTGACACGCGCGCAGTTTGATTTGACCGCGCTGCAAGTTTCAGCCAACGCAATCGTGTCGCGCCCGTGCAAAAGCAACGTCACGTCGAGGCCGGCAAGTTTCTTCGCAACCGAACGGCCGATGCCGCGACTCGCGCCCGTAATGAGATAACGCTTCATCAGGTAGAGCAAGCTTCCAGGTTGCTCCTATTTAGACGCAAGCCGGAGGCTTGCGCTACATTCGACGCAGCGTAAACCGATTGTTCGGCGTCTCCCACAAACGCAGCCGCACCAGTTGCTGGCCCACGCGATTGTCGATCTTGGGCCAGAGAGCGCGCACGATGTTCTCGCCCGTCGAGGGTGTGTCGCGAAAATCTTCCGTCTCCAAATCGAGATGTCGATCTTGCCACGGTTCAAGCGAGTCTGTGAGCGCGTTTTGCAAGGCAACGAAATCGTAAGCAGTGCCGCTCCGCTCGTCATATGTGCCGGCGAGCGTCGCTTCGGCGACGTATGTGTGCCCATGACCGCGCGGGTTATCGCACTTTCCAAATAGCGCCACGTTTTTCTCGTCGGAAAACGTCGCCACATGCAGCCGATGCGCGGCGCTGAAGGGCATTTGCATGCCGAGAAAAACGTTCCCATCCGCCCAAGCTTCCGCGAAAAAATCGGCGCGTTCGTGCAACCGCACGCGCTGAACGGGCACGAGCTTCGCCGCACGCTCATGAATGTAGTTCGCCAGGGTCTCGGTCGTCATCGGCCGGTTCTTCAGCGCGGCGAGCTCTGCGTTCAAGTAACGATGATCCAGCTCGCAGCGTAGCGACTCAATGCACGCGTTGATCTCGCGATGCTCGACCAGTAGCTCGCCTGGTGAAAATTTTTTGGACCGCAAGGTCAGCCGCGCGCGATAATTGTGTCCATGCAGAGAAGCGGCGGAGCCGAATAGTTTCTCGTTCTCGGCTGCGCTAATCAGCGGCGACATCGTTTGTCGCGCGGCCGAAAAGTCGAACCAGTAATTCCCCTCACACGCGCCGCTGGAGTAAAATGTCGCGCTGCGCTCTGCCGTCTCAATTACATGACAGGCAGCAAGCGTCGCGTCGGTGTCGGAGAATAGGGGTGCAACATCGACATACAGTTGACGCACAATGTTTTCCGCCGTCGGCGGCAGGTCGGCAAACGCCGGATTATCCTCATTGAGGAGCTTGTGGTCGAAGCGCTCGTCAACGATCCGACCGGCGCGCTCCTTGATTTCGCTGATGTTGAGCAGCATGCCGGTGACCGGATCCACGCGTCCATTGAAAACGAAATACGCAATGTAATTACGACCAGTGCCATGTCGTGCCCGAGTTTCCGGGCCGAACGCGGCGAGATTTTCGTCCTCGGTCCATTCACGCCGAAACAGCCGCCGCGACGATGAGAACTCAAGGCGTTTGCTGACCGTCAGGAGCATACACGACAAACATATTATACGGATTTTGCGCCGCAGGTTGCTTGCAAAACGCCGCGCCGTCGGCCCTCACCTCAATCCTCTCCCTGAAGGAGAGGAGGACGCGCCAGCGCCGGGTGAGGGCTCGTGCCCACGAGGTTGACACTACTCTTTGAGCAACGAGAGGAACTCGGAGCGCGTGCGCGCGTCTTCTTTGAAAGAGCCGAGCAGACAGGAAGTTTTCATCACCGAATTCTGCTTTTCGACGCCGCGCATCATCATGCACAGGTGCTTTGCCTCGACGACCACGGCGACGCCGTTCGGCTGCAAACAATCCATCAGCGACTCGGCGATTTGGGTGGTGAGATTTTCCTGGATCTGCAAACGCCGCGCGAACACATCGACAATCCGCGCCACCTTCGAGAGACCGACCACCTTGCCGTTCGGGATGTAAGCGACGTGAGCTCGGCCGATGAACGGCAGCAGATGATGTTCGCAGAGCGAGTAAAGCTCAATGTCTTTTACCAGGATGATCTCGCTCGCCTCCGAATCGAAGATCGCGTTATTGACGATCTCTTCGACGCTTTGGCGATAACCTTGCGTCAGAAACTCCATAGCTCGCGCCGCGCGTGCCGGTGTTTTCACCAAGCCCTGACGCTCGGCGTCTTCCCCGATCGCATCAAGCAGTTCGCGATAAACTTTTGTCAATCGTCCAATCTGCCCCGGCGGCAACGGCTCGGTGTACCGCGTCAGTCGGTCGTCAGTTTCGATTTCAGAGGTGGACGTGCGCAAGATCAACGCTTCTAAGATCGACAATTGTTAATCGAGCCAGCTCTGCGGATATTTCTCGTCATCCAGCGCGACCGCCTGTTCGGTCAACTCGAGCGTGTGTTGCGTGTCGAACATGACGGCGAGTTCCTCGGTGCGTGTCGCATTCTTGCTCGCGATGATCGTGCCCGGATGCGGCCCGTGCGGAATGCCGCGCGGATGTAGGGTGATCGACGCCGGCTCAATGCCGCGGCGCGACCCGAAATTCCCGCGCACGTAAAACAAAACTTCGTCGGCTTCGACGTTGTCGTGCACCCACGGGATCTTGACCGCCTCGGGATGTGTATCGAGCAGACGCGGCGCGAACGTGCAGACAACATAGCCGCGAATTTCGAACGTCTGATGAATCGGTGGCGGTTGGTGCACTGTGCCGGTGATCGGCTCGAAATCCTGCGCATTGAAGGTGAATGGATAAACGTAGCCGTCCCAACCGACGACATCGAAGGGATGATGTGCCAGCGTCACGCACGTCCAACGCGGCCCGTCTTTGACCAGGATTTCGGTGTCCTCATCCTTATCCGTTGTGTTGAGCTCGGTCGGCCCGTGCAGGTCGCGCTCGGAATAAGGCGAGCCCATTTTGATCTGACCTTCTTTGTTTAGATAGCGCTGCGGGATTCGCACCGGCCCGACCGATTCGAGGACCAAGTAATCCTCCTCTTCAACTTTATCCGGCACGAGTCGATAAGTGATGCCTCGCGGTATGACGATGTAATCCTCGGCGCGATACCGATGTTTGCCGAAAACGGATTCAAGCGTGCCGCCGCCTTTGAAGACAAAGATTATCTCGTCGGCGCCGCCGTTGCGGTAATACTCGAATTCACCATAGGCTTTTTCCGGTCGCGCGCGATAGGCGATGACGTCCTGGTTGAACAAAACCGGGATGCGCCCGGTGTAGAGGTCACCGCGCCGGGGTATTTTCGCGGTCTTGAGGTGGTGATGGCGCAGCGGGCTATCGGTGACTTTCTTGAGCTCTTCGCACTTCAGCAGCTTGACATTGCGCACGCGCGTCGGCGGGCGCAGGTGGTACATGATGGAATAAGCCTCATTAAAGCCTTCCGTTGTGATCACGTGTTCGTAGGCGATACCTTCGTTTTTATACGACGGCCCCTGACCATTGCGATGAAACCAGATGTGATGCTTGCGTGGCGTCTCACCGAGTTTTTGGTAGTACGGCATTGTCGATCTTACCTCCTTTACAAATTACCGCGTGCGGCCTGTTCGCGCTCGATCGCCTCAAACAGCGCCTTGAAGTTGCCTTTGCCGAAGCTCTTCGCGCCTTTGCGTTGAATGATCTCGAAGAACAGCGTCGGCCGATCTTCCACTGGCTTGGTGAAGATTTGCAGCAGATAACCTTCGTCGTCACGATCGACCAAAATCCCGAGACGCTTCAACGCGTTGAGTTCCTCATCGATGTGGCCGACGCGGTCGAGCAACGTGTCATAGTAGGTTGATGGCACTTTGAGGAACTCGAGCCCGCGATTTTGCAGATCGGCCACGGTCTCGATGATATTGTTCGTGGCCATGGCGATGTGCTGCACGCCTTCGCCATCGTAGAACTCGAGGTATTCCTCGACTTGCGATTTCTTTTTGCCCTCGGCCGGCTCGTTGATCGGAAATTTCACGAAGCCATTGCCGTTGCTCATGACCTTGCTCATGAGCGCCGAGTATTCGGTGGAAATATCTTTGTCGTCGAAGGTCAGGATGTTTCGGAAACCCATCACCTCCTCATAAAATTTCACCCACGGGTTCATCTGGTTCCAACCGACATTGCCCACGCAATGGTCGACGTGCTGCAAACCGGTTTCGCTCGCGCGATATGGCGACTCCCATTTAACGAAGCCCGGCATGAACGGCCCCGTGTAATCGTCGCGCTCGATGAACAAATGCACGACCTCGCCGTAAGTATGGATGCCGCTCATCACCACTTTGCCATGTTCGTCCTTCAATGTTTTCGGCTCGAGATAACTTTTGCCGCCGCGCTTGGTTGTTTCCTGCCAGGCCGAGGTCGCGTCCTTCACTTGCAGCGCAATCGCCTTCACGCCGTCGCCATGTTTGTAGATGTGATCCGCGACCGGGTTATTTGCTCGGATTGGCGTAGTCAGGACAAAAGTGAGTTTGTTCTGCCGAATCGCATAGCTCGCGCGATCCTTCACGCCGGTCTCGGGCCCGCTATAGGCGAGACTTTGGAAACCGAAAACGGTTTTGTAAAAATGCGCCGCCTGCTTGGCGTTGCCGACGTAGAACTCGATGTAATCCGTGCCCTCAAGCGGCAGAAAATCTTGCTCCGCTGCCGGAGCGCTCTTTGGAGCAGCAATTGTCGTTGGCATAATCCACCTCCCGGTCTGCGCTCTGCGCGCGCTATTCAACTATAAGATCGACAATCACGAGTCGCAAGGATGCGGCGGCGCGTGATTTACTTCGATGCGCCGTCTTTTGGCGCGAGAGGCGACGATTTGCGCGGATCGCCGCTACGGAGAAGATGCAGTCGAACAAGCTGCGTAGCACGGACGCAGCAAGCCAAGTTTCCTGGCGCACCTTGTGAAGCCGATCAGTTTCGATCGGCTCCGCCGGTCGCTGGAATAGTTGCTCGCGCTGGGCTGAGCGGCCGCCCGTTACATACCTTGCGGCTTTTTCTTGGCGTTCGCCGGGTTGACCGTGTCGGTGTCCTGCACCGGCGTTGTGCCCTCGATGTGATGGGATGGCGTGTTATCGAGGAACTGTGGCAAGTTATGCGCGCGCACCTGCGTGAATGCCTCGTAACCTGAGGCGAGCTTGATCAACGTCGGTTCACTGAAAGCTGTGCCCAGGAAGCTGATGCCCATCGGCGTGCCGAAGACCATGGCGGCCGGCACTTGGATAATCGGGTAACCAGGCGCAGCAGCCAGACCTGAACTTGCGAAGTAGAATCTGCCGGTATCGCTGTAGAGCAGGTCCGTCTCCCAAGCCGGATTGTCTGTGAAAGAAACAATCGCATCGAGGTTGAATTTCTTGAGCGCTTTGTCGATGCCATTGACGCCGGCGTCGTGATCGATTTTCAGCGCCTGATTGTAAGTCAGCCCGCCAAAAATCGGTTGCGGAGTAGCTGGTCCCTGAGCGAGCGCCGCGCAAAGAACGAAGATGTCCTGGTTAAAGAAGGGCATCTCCACGTTGGCATGGTCGCGGTTGAACTGGATGGCGGTGGAAAGCGTCCCGCCTGCTACGGGAACGCCAACGCGAGTAGCAAAATACGCTCGTACGTCCTGTCGAAACTCGTAGCACAACACCAGAAATTCGCCGTCGGCTGACGGGAAGGTGAACCCTTGCTTGTCGAGATCGATTACGGTGGCGCCGGCCGCACTGAGCTTTTCCGCCGCTGCGTTAAACGCGTCGATAATCGGCTGCGGTGTGGGGTTGAATGGATCGAATCCCTCGATGCCTGACCGGGTCAATCCAAGTCTCGCGCCTTTGAGCCCATTGGGATCGACGAACTGAGTGTAATCAGTCGGAATATTGTTCGGACGTGTTTTGCCCGTCCCCTGCCACCCAAGCGGAACGCCGCCCGTCGCGGGATCGCGTCCATCAAAGGTACGGCTCTGAATGACGCCGAGCGTGGCAGCTGCATCAGCTACCGTGCGCCCATGTGGGCCGACCGTGTCTTGCGTGTGCGAAATCGGAACAACACCGGCGCGGCTCGTGAGACCAACAGTAGGTTTGAGGCCGACCACACCGTTCGCGTTGCCCGGGCAGACGATGCTGCCGTCGGTCTCGCTGCCTAATGAGACGGCGGCGAAATTCGCCGAGGCAGCCGCGCCCGACCCCGAGCTGGAGCCGCATGGATTGCGATCGAGCGCGTAGGGATTGTTGCATTGACCGCCGCGCCCTGACCAGCCGCTGGTCGATTCAAAGGAACGGAAATTTGCCCATTCCGAGAGAGTCGTTTTGCCAAGAATAACAGCGCCACCCGAACGCAGATTGGCTGCGACCGTGGAATCCTGTGGAGCAGGTTTGCCGAACAGTGCGAATGAACCAGCGGTCGTCTGCATTTTGTCACCGGTGTCGATGTTGTCCTTGAGCAGGACCGGAATGCCGTGCAGCGGGCCACGCACTTTGCCTTGCGCGCGCAGATCATCGGCGTGTTGTGCGATGGCCAGCGCGTCAGGATTCAGCTCAATCACGGAATTTAGTCCGCCGTCGGTTCCGTTCTTATCGAGCGCGGCGATTCGGTCGAGGTAGAACTTGGTTAGCGCGACGGAAGTGAGCGTTCCGGCCTGCATCTGCGCCTGTAATTGCGCGATGGTCATTTCGTTGTATTTGGTCGGCGCACCGTTCTGGGCGTGCAGGGACACACTCAGGGCAAGTGTGGCGAATATGATAGCTGTATTTCGTAGTGTAATTTTCATGGTTTGTGCTTTTCGAGAAGACCCGCCCTCTAGCAAATTGGCGCGCTCAGCACAAGCACTAAAAAATACAGTGTTTAGGGGAAAAATTCTGCAAGCCAACAATGGCCACTCCGAGCCGCGGCTGAATGCTGTGATCGCAACAGCAGCACACCGATGATTAAGAAATCCAGCTTGCGACCGGAAATCCGACACCGATCAACTGTACGACCAACCGTCCCGCCCAGTTTGCAGTTTCGCAGAAAGGAAAGACCTGCGTCGCGACCTGAACGAGCAGCCACCCGATCGCTGCGTACGGAATGGCAACGTTGTAAAAGTTGCGCCGCGTCAGCTCGCCGAACAAATTCTGCGAGGTAATTCGTTACTTTGGTGCGACGGAGGCGATGATTTGCTCGAAGCGCGCATCCTGGCGCAGTGGGTCCCACCACGGATGCAAGCGCAATTGGCCATACGAAATCGGGCTGGGTAGTTGCAGCGCTTCGTCCAGTTGTTTGATCGCCAAATCCTTCTCGTCGGCCCACGCGCAGGTGATAGCCAGATTCCTGAGTATCTCCGCGCCAGTCACGGCATCCTTGGTAACGGGCAAAAGCT
>DASTDG010000169.1:0-3931 GCA_035710475.1 Chthoniobacterales bacterium
AAGCTGGTCGCAGCGGCGTGTCAGCCGGGCAAGAAGCTGGTTCACCCGGAACTTTTTCTCGTTCGTCCATTGGCAGACGGCATTCAATATTCGCCGTCGTCGTCGTTGCAGATACACGCTCGCTTTAATTCCCGCCGGCGCGCCGAACAGCTGCCGCAAATCGGCGTCGTAGAAATCCGGATACGTATCCTCGTAAAGCTTGCGTTTGCGCGCGTAGTAGGTCTTGAGTTTGACATTCAAGCAGTCGTAATCAGCTACGCGATACTCAGGCATGTGGACCGGTGGCTTCCCGGCTAACGAGCGCATTAGCTCATCGACATATTCCAGTTTTTGAAGTGCCCTCCAGCGCGAGTAACGCTTGCGCCAATCCAGGCCGGGCGTCAGCCAGACAGCGAAAGTCTCCGCGAAATCTTCATCCGGATGACTCTGCGCGTACCAGTCTTCTAGATGCATCACATAACCGCGGCTGAAAGGTCGCGGCCGGTAAGTGTCTGGCGTTTCCTCGCGCGAAGTTTGCCCAAAGAGCTCCTGCCATTTCTTCTTCCGAGTAAGTCGGTACGCGTACATATAAGCGTGACCCGCTTCATGTCGCATCAATTTCATGAACCACTCGGGCGTCCCTCCTTCGACCTCAAGCATCATCGTCCGCTCCAACGCCCGCAACCGGTCGTGAACAAGGAAAAAAGGAATAAAAATTGCCGGTATGCCGATTGGTACAAACCACTCATCGCCGACGTGACACGGCGGATGAAACGTGAGTCCCTTTGCCGATAGCTCGTCGTAAAGTTGCCGGATTAGCGGTTCAAGCGGCGTGCCCTCGAGCCGCAAACCGAGCGCGGAAATGCGGCGTTGGAGAAGTTCCTGGTCGCTGAGCGATGGCCAATCGGCCGCTTCCATTTCCGGCATGGTATCAGTCCCAACGGACGTGGCAACCGTCACCCCGTTCGTTCGGCGCGAAGCGCGTCTTCATTGAGTGCTGGAGGTTGAACGCGTGCGGTGCCGTGGTCTTGCGAAGGCGGGTTGGGCATTGAACCTTTGCGTTCATGCACGACATCTTTCGAATCCGTCGCGCTACGGTGCAAGATGCCGACGTCATCGCGTGGCATCGTGCGCGGATGTTTCAAGACATGGGCGACGTTTCCGATGACGGTTTTGAAATTTTGCGCGCGAAAGCGCGTTTGCGGCTAAAGGAATGGCTCGAGAGCGGCGACTACATCGGCTGGCTCGCAACTCCTGCCGATAAACCGGAAACGGTCGTTGGCGGTGCCGGCATTCAGTTGCAACCGATCCTGCCCCGCCCGCGCGATGCATCGACGATTGGCGAAGGCCGGCAGGGAACGATTGTGAACGTCTTTACCGAACCGCAATGGCGACGGCGCGGGGTCGCCGGCGGGCTCCTTAAAGAGATCATCGCTTGGTCGAAGAACGAAGGTCTCGACCGGCTTTTACTTCACGCGTCGGACGACGGGCGCTCAGTTTACGAACGGCTCGGATTCATCGCCGGCAACGAAATGTATTTCGCCGGCGTTTCTTAGTTCTTCCGCCCGACGATGCCCAATCGGTTTTGGAGCGTTGCCGAGACGAGCTTCGTTGTCGCTTGGGTCGGCGACGCATGATGTGACCAATTGACAAGTGTGGCCAACACGTCTAAAGGGAGGCCGACTCGTCACACCGAGTCGTTGTCAAAAGTCCGCGCGTCCCCCAAGGGGCTAGCGCGCCGGGCTGTTCCGAATCCGAAGTTAAAAGCTGCATTCCTGCGGCTTTCGGTATCGAGACTGGCTTGGTCCACCCGAGACTCAGCCACGTTGAAACATTATGAAGCTATTTTGTACAGTCATATTTTTCTCATCGTTGGCATCGATCGCTTTCGCGCGCGAGGAGTCGGTCCTTGCACGCGTTACCAGTTACTGGGCAGGCGAGGGCCATAAATACGCCAGTACCGGCCAACGATTACGCTCGGGACATTGCGCCGTCGATCCGAAACGAATTCCGTACGGCAGCAAGATTGTCTTCCCTGATCGCGCCTGCACTGCAGTCGACACCGGACCTGCGGTCATTAGCCGCAAAGCCGCTCGTCTATGCGGACGGACTGCGAGCCAACTCAAGGCGATTGTGGTCGACCGATTTTTTGAAACAAAGCAAGAAGCAATGGCGTGGACGAGTGCGCATCCACACTTTATGACGCTCCAAATTGTTCGGCCCGGATCTCACGCAGAACCATCCGACCTGTGATCAGATAGGAAAACGAGTGGATCGCTTCTCCCAGCACGAGAAGTCCCCGAGAAACTTACAACTTGGCGTAAACGCCCAACAAAGGACGGCGCGATGGCGTTTTCGAACGGAAATCGCTAACAAAACCGTCCCGCGTGCGGAGCTCGACATGGCCGACGCTGCGCGCGGTACCATACACTAGCACTGAACCGACCGGCGCGGAGAACGGATCTGACACTGGAAGTCTCTTGAATCCATAGTTACTGACGAGCTCTGATGCAGCGTCCCTGGCGAGCTCGGTTTTCGGGCGGGAATCAATAACACCGGAAGCAAGCAATGCGTCTTTTACGTAATGCCAGCATCTCGAGCGCGAATGCGCATGGGCGCGTTCCTGCGCGATGGTGGCAGCTTGCATCAATCTGCCGTCGATGTGCCGATCGATCTTGCCATACGGGTAAACGATCTGGTTGGGATAATACTGCGTGATGATCGGAACGGATTCCTTTTTGCCCCCCGGGGTCTTGAAGCTAAACCGCGAAAAGGGTTGTGTTGTATGGCTTACGGATTGTTGGCCCATTGGTCGGACTGGCTCTATCGCGAACGTTCGCCCCGATTCTTTGGCGATTGCCTGCGACGGCTTTTGCGTGATCGCACTCGCCGGCTTTTTCGTCATCGCTTGCGTCGGTTCCTTGGCGATTGCTTGCGCTGGCTCTTGTTTGACCGGTTGTGTCGGCTTCCTCGCGGTTGCGGGCGTTCGCTTTTTCGTGATCGCTTTTATCGGCTTATCCGCGGTACTCGGTGCCGACTTCTGCGTGATCACCTGAACCATGTCGTCCGCTTTTTTTTGATCGTGGCTCGCAAGATCCAACGACGAAGGAGCCAACGCCTGCGCGCGAAGCGCTGCGCTGGAAATGACAAGAAGCGATGCAGTTGCGAATGCCCGGAGGGCAGGTCGTTTCCCCACGAAGGCGAGGTTATGCCGGGAATCGAGCCGCTAGGCAAGCTTTTTTTTCTTATTTTTTCGACAGGTTGGAAGGCCAAAATCTGACCTGTTCGGAATTACGAGCCGTTGTGTCTCCGCGCCTCGCGCGCGTGCCCTCCTGAGGAGCTAATTGTAAGGAAAATAATCCGGCCCAAATTGTGGCGGAGGAGCAAACATTTGATCCCGCTGGATGACAGCGCGGCGATGTCTGCGCGGAACGAATTGGTTTTCGTCCGAGTCGGGCGCGACGATCCTGGTGCGGCCCGAAGGCAAACGATAAATCAGCCGTCCATCGGACGTGATTCCAAGCATTCGGACGCGCATCGAACCCTGGCGAGGCGACGATGTAGAAGCAACGCGTTTCTTTTTGCTCCGCGAGCTCGACTGACCCGTAGTAGCCGGCTGTGCAACCTCGGAGCTTATCGGGGGTGCCGTAGCAGCCTCGCTCGCAGCTGAGGTTTCCGGAACCGCGCCCGGGGAAGCGGCCGCCGCGAAAGCGTCCGGAGTTGCGGCCACCTGCGGCTGCTCGCTCGATGTTTGGCCCTGCTGGAGATCCGCCGCTGGGGTCTGAGACGAATCTGGGGCTGCCGCGCCGTCCGTTGCTGGTTGGTTCGCTAGCGCCAGCGTTGCATTTGCGGCTTGCGACAGCACAGTCGCAGGAGCGACGGGCGTCGAAGCATTTTGGACTGCCGCAGGGGTTGGTGAAGATTCGGGGACGCCAACCAGAACGCCGATTGA
>DASTDG010000170.1:0-3906 GCA_035710475.1 Chthoniobacterales bacterium
ATTCATCGAGCGCTTGCCGGATCAACTCGAGAGCATCGTCGGCGAGCGCGGCGTGAAGTTAAGCGTGGGCGAAAAGCAGCGACTTTCCATCGCGCGGGCGCTGCTCAAGGACCCGCCAATTCTGGTGCTGGATGAAGCGACGGCGAGCGTCGACACCGCGACGGAGCGACTGATCCAGGAAGCGCTGGAGCGCCTGATGTCGAACCGCACTTCCATTGTGATCGCGCACCGGCTTTCGACCGTGGTCCACGCGGACCAGATTCTCGTGCTCGATCATGGTCGCATCATCGAGCGCGGCCGGCACGATGAACTAATTGCGCTCGGCGGAAAATACGCGCGCTTGTGCAAGCAAAGCTTGCTCGAAACTTCGCCGCGGCCCGAAGCGGAAGAACCGGTCGATTTGCTCGCTGCCGAAATGGCTACGCCAGAGGAGCGATTGTCGATCTAAGTCGTCAGCTCTTCGCCTAACGAGTGACCTCGCGGCCATATCCGGATCCGCTGCTCACGCTTTCATTTGCAGCTATTTCGATTACGGGCTCGGGGCGGGCGAAGGAGGAGGCGGTTGTACCGGCGGTGACGGAATCGTGATCGTCTGACCGGCCTGCAGTCTTCGGCCGTCTTCGATGTGGTTTACCCGTTGCAGGTCTTCGATGCTGACCTTGTACTGCTTTGCGATCGAAGTCAGCGTTTCACCGCGCACCACGGTGTGTGTGTTCGCCCCGACGGGACGCTCGGCCGTTTCACCTGGTGCGGAGGTTGATGTCGCCTCCGGAGTTTCACCGATCATCACACCGGGTCGCTTGTTCGCGATCTCCTGCTGCAGTTTCAAAATCTGCTGCGAAAGCGCGTCGATCTTCGCGTTTTGTTCGTCGATTTTCTTCACGAGCGCCTCCAGCGGTGCGGCATCGGACGGGCTCGGTGTGGGCGAGGCAGGCGTTTGCGCTGAAATCGGCGACACCAACCCCACCGACAAAAGCGCGCCCATCGCCACCCATTTCATCGCGCCATGTTGCCATTGTGCCTTTTATCTGGCAAGCCATCGCAGCCGCGTAGCTTGCCTTTCATTCATTTGCCCTTAGTTTTTTGCATGCCTGATCGCATTCAGAAGCCGGCTAAGCCGGTGCCGTGGGGACCAAAACCGGGCGATGGCGGCGGGCCGCGTTCGCCGGACGTGTCGCGGCCGGACACAAAAGATCTCCTGAAAAAAATGCGAAAGGTCGATCCGAACCAGTCGAAGCGCTATCGCCAGCGCACGGGTCAGTAATGGACCCGCGCACGGTCACGCTCGACCAACCGTTTGCCGGTGCGAGCGAAGATTTCCCCGCGCTCTTGCGGCGAAAAAGTTTGCTCGCGCCAGGTGGAATTGTCGAGCAAACCAGTCGCACCGATAAATCTCAGCACGATTCATTTACGCCGACGCAGGCGACGACGATCCTTGCGTTCAAATTTTCCGGCGGCGTCCTGGTCGCAGGTGACCGTCGCGCGACCGCTGGTAACACCGTCGTCTACGATCGTGCCGACAAAGTTTTAGAAATAGACCGACATTCGATCATGGCCATCGCTGGCGTCCCCGCGACGGCCTGGGAGATGGCACGCGTACTCGAACATTCGTTTCAGTATTTTCGCCGGACGCAGCTTCAGGAAATGAGCGTGGACGGAAAAGTACGCGCGCTTTCGAAATTGCTGCGCGACAACTTCGGCTTCGTCATGCAGGGCGTCGGCATGGTCGTACCGATTTTCGCGACCTTTGATTTCAACCACGCGAACCCGGGCCCCCGGCTCTATTTCTACGACGCCATGGGCGCGCAGTTCGAGGTAGCCGATTACGCCGCGACCGGTTCCGGCTCGCCGGCTGTGCGCGGCATCCTCTATTACGAAAACAACTGGGGCGCGAAGACGCTGCAAAAGTTGAACGTCGACGAAGCGGTATCGATTGCGTTGCGCGCGCTCGATACCGCCGCCGAGTCGGACACTGCCACGGGTGGAGTGGATCGCAGCGGGAAAATTTATCCGCTCATCAAAATCGTTTCGCGCGACGGCATCACGACATTGCTCGAGGAGAAGATCGCCGCCGTCTTTGAGCAAACGGTCGCATGATCGAGGAGCCGTATCGCTGGGTCGAAGCGATCGCGAATCGGCGCGAGTACATCGAGACGCAGCTTGCAACCGGCAGTCCCATCGCCGCGGCCGGTTATCACGATGGCATTCTATTTGTCACGATTGGAAAAAACCGACAGAAATTGTTCGAGATTTACGACCGCATCGCGATGGGCGTGATCGGTCACCCCGGCGACATCGAGCGGCTGCGCATGGGCGCAATCGAAATGGCCAGTACAGAAGGATTCACCCGCTCGGCGGCCGACGTTTCCTTGCGGCGACTGGCGCATTACTCGCTCAGCCCGGTGATGAAAACGGCGTTCGAACAGGTCTATGGCGCGCCTTATCTCGCACGCTTGCTATTTGCTGAGATCGGCGCGACGCCCGAAGACGACCTGTTTCTGCGCGTCGACTACGACGGCTCGATCGCGACCAATGGCGCCACCGTTGCGCAGGCGCGCCAGGGTTTCGCCGTGCTCAGCGGCACGCGCACTGGGACCGAATTGATGGAATCGTTTTTGCGCGACGAGCACGCGCCTGCTGCGGCGCTGGAACAGGCGCTGGCCACCGCGCTCGATGCGTGGAGCATCGGCCATTTGGCAGCGCAACAGCCAGATATGAATTCAGCGCCAGAACGCGCGGCGATCACGCAACATCGACAAGAGCAACTCGCCGAAGCTGCGATTGAAGCGGCCATCCTCGAGCGCAACGCCATTAACGCGATTCGTTATCGCGCTTTGTCCGATAAAGAGGTGCGCGAGCTGGTTCGCGGCTAAGACACATCCGATGTTCGGGCGAGGGTCTCGGCTGGGCCGCGCGATGCGCAGCGGAATGGCCTGGCTCGGCTTGATCGTGATGATCGCGTCAGCCGCATGGTGGGAGCGGACCGCCACACCATCGACACCGCGGCCGAGCGAAGTTGCGTCGGTGCCGGAAACCGCATCCGTCGTCGTAATTGATCCCGGCCACGGTGGTCAGGATTCTGGGGCGATGTGCGCCGGCATGCTCGAGAAGGATCTCACCCTCGACATCGGCCAGCGCGTTGATCGCCTCCTGCAGGCGCAAGGCGTATCCACTGTGCTCACCCGCGTCGGCGACGCTTACGTATCGCTGCCCGACCGCGCTGCCCTGACGAATCGTGTGCCACACTGCGTGTTGGTCAGCATTCACTTTAACGAGGACAACAAGCCGGTCTCGAGCGGCGTCGAGACCTACTACGCCGAACATCAAACGCCACCTGTTCCGGCGCTCGCATCCTGGCTGCCGTTCTGGCAAAAAGCCGTGGCCACTGAGCCGAACCTCGAGAGCCAAAGTCTCGCGGGGTTTATTCAGCAGGAACTCGTCGCACGCACCCAGGCGCTGAATCGTGGTACCAAACCGCAGCAATTTTTCGTGATCGCAAATGTGCGTCACCCCGCAGTGCTGGTCGAAGGCGGGTTTCTCACGAACAAAGAAGACGTCGCTAAGATCGTAAACCCCGCGTACCGGGAGCAGATCGCGGTCGCCATCACGGAAGGCATTCTGCGCTACCGGGAGCTTGCGAAGAATCGCGCCGCCACGCTCGCGGTCAGCGCGTCCGGCCGCGCCGAATAACCCCGCCCGTGCAGCGTCCAAACCGGACAGAAATCGACATGAGAATTAGGATCGCTGTCGCGGCGCTGATTTTTGGCACTGGCCTGGTTCGCGCCGACCAAACAATTGCCGAAGTGCAGCAGGCGTTGAAGGAGCAGGGGTTTTACTATGGCGAGATCAGCGGCGAAAAAACTGCCGACACGACCGCGGCGATCCGCCGTTATCAGATTCGCAATG
>DASTDG010000171.1:0-2661 GCA_035710475.1 Chthoniobacterales bacterium
GATCGGCAGAGCATCCTTTACACGTCGAATCAAAACGATGTCGATCGCCGCCACATTTGGCGGGTGAGCGCGACCGGCGGCGATCCGCAGGCGCTGACGAGTGGCGAAACGATCGAATGGAACCCGGTCGAAACGAGCGACGGCAAGAACGTGCTCTGCCTCGGCTCAACCGCGACATCGCCATCGATGCCTTATCGCGTCACGTCGGGCGGCCGCGAATTGATCGCGAAGAACGCGGTGCCGCCAGAGTTTCCGGAGGCGCAGCTCGTTGCGCCCAAGCAGGTCGTGTTCAAAAGCGAGGACGGGCTCGACATTCACGGCCAGCTCTTTGTTCCGAAAAACCAGACGGAGCGCGGACCGGCGCTGATTTTCACGCACGGCGGTCCAATCCGGCAGATGCTGCTCGGATGGCATTACATGCAGTATTACTACAACGCCTACGGGATGAATCAGTATCTCGCGAGCAAAGGCTACACCGTGCTTTCGGTGAACTACCGGCTAGGCATCATGTACGGCCGCGCATTTCGCGAGCCGCCGAACTCCGTCTGGCGCGGCGCTTCGGAATACAAAGACGTTGTGGCGGGCGCGAAGTTTTTGCAGACTCTGGAGAATGTCGGCCCGCACCGGATCGGATTGTGGGGCGGCTCCTACGGGGGATTCCTCACCGCGATGGGTCTGGCGCGGAACTCGGATCTCTTCAAAGCTGGTGTCGATTTTCATGGTGTGCATGATTGGGCGACGTTTCTGCCAATGTGGACCGAGAACCCGGACGCGGCGCCGGACGTGAAGGAAGCGCGCGACCTCGCGTTCAAGTCATCGCCGGTCGCGAGCACCGCAGCGTGGCGCTCCCCGGTGCTGTTCATTCACGGCGATGACGATCGGAGTGTGCCGTTCCAACAAACGACGGATCTTGTCGAAAAGCTACACGCACAGAACGTTGATCTTGAGGAACTCGTGTTTCCCGACGAGATCCACGATCTCCTCCGCCGCGCGAGCTGGATTCGCGCCTACAAAGCAACTGCGCAGTTTTTCGACCGGAAGCTTAGTGCGCGCTCAGCCGGGCCATAGGATTGTCCGCCGAAGCTGACGATCGTCGCGGGGAAAATGAGGATCCGCTTTTGCCGAGCCGCCTTCATTAAGAACTACGGCGTGCGATGGGCTATGGCGCGACAGGAGAGCAAACGCCAAACGCCGAACGCCCAATGCTGAATGAAATAGGACTTCCCGGCCGACAGTCGCCGTCGCCGACGGCGATGGCGTGGCATGGGGCCGCCGCTACAGCCACCGAGTCAGCGTTTATCGGCGGAATGAAGCAAGTGCCAGAGCAGCACCTTATCAAACGCCTGCTGCCGCTTAACAACCAAACGGTCTTTGCGCGCGGCTGCGGTGAGTCGCGATAAAAATGGGAATCTGCGTTTGGCTGGTCTGTGTTGCGCGAAGTAAAGCGCGCTGTTTTGCGTGATAGTGGGTTCTAGCATAGGTGTGGGTCTTCTGTTTTCTGAACTTCGTCACTGAATCAAAGTCACTTCGTCCGCGACATTGTCGCCGCCGACCTTCATATAGTGGATGCGCACCTTCTGATTGGTGGTTAAGCCCGCCGCTTCGATCGTTTTGCCGTCGGCATCGGCGTAAGTGACGTTCTTACTCAACTTAAACTGAACAGGCTCGCTCGGAGGCAACGTTTCCAGGACCAGGGAGCCGCCGGCGGTGTATTCCTTGATTGTGCCGGTCATCTCGGCAGCGGTTTTCGGGTCGGGACGGCCGCTTGTCGGCTGTGCGTAGCCGAGCGGCTGAATCAGCAAAGCAACGGCGCAAACGGCGCCGAGAACGCCTCTCACCATAGAATTTCCCTTAATCCCCTATCTTTTTTACGAGGCTCAGGGAGCGGCTGGATGTATGGTTTTTGCAGTCGGCATGATTATTTCAAGAGCCGAAAAGCCGAACGCCCAACCTCCAATACGAGAGACCGGATGACCTGCGTCCGGCCCAGCTAGACCCGCGGGAAGCGGATATGCATTTTATAACAGACGAACAGAACCAGGATCGCGCCGAGGGTTGAGAAAATGAGGCCGGCCGGATGATACCGTTCATCGGCCGGACGCGTGAACATGTGGGTAACGGCGCCGCCGATGATCGAGCCGATGATGCCGACCACGATCGTCCAGAAGATCGTCATGTGGACGTGCATGACCGATTTCGCGATGAGCCCGGCGACGAGCCCGACAAGAATGTACCAGATTAAGTGAAACATAGATTTGCTCCTTGTTTTGCCCGAAGAAAGGGGCCGAGTATGGGCGGGCGGTTCGTGGTTGGCCAGATTTTTCGGGCAAGGCTTCTGAGCCTCGAGAAGGCCGCGTTGGCGAGAAATAAATAAAAGTGAAACGAAGTTGACGGGTGCCCGCAGCCTCGTATGATTTGAGTCCCGCGATAAAACGGGTTCCCGAAAGCATTCGGGGCGTTCTTGCTGGCTCAGGGCTGAGCCGATCTTGGTCGGACATGACGAGGGTCGGGTTTTGCCGTGTACCGGAGGGGAACATGTCGATCTTTGACAGTTTGGTCGCGGATTTCGAAAGGCACACACGACGTGCGAAATCAGCGATGAGATAAGTCAGCGAAAATTGAATTGTGCGTTATTTCGTTATTTTCTTTGATCAAAACTTT
>DASTDG010000172.1:0-3229 GCA_035710475.1 Chthoniobacterales bacterium
CTTTTCGATCTCGGCAATCTCTTTGATCGGCAGATCGGGTTGCCCGCGATTCGGCGAGGTCGCTTCCTTGTAGCCTTTGATGAATTTGCATGCGAGCCAGCGGAACACGTAATCGGTGATGCTGGTGGCGTTGCGGATGTCCGGGTTTTTTGTGAATCCGCTCGGCTCGAACCGCTGGTAAGCGAATTTTCTCGCGAGCGACTCGAGCGGCACGCCGTATTGCAGCGCGACTGAGGTCAACGTGCCGATCGTGTCCATGAGTCCGCCGATAGTGCTGCCTTCCTTGGCCATGTGAATGAACAGTTCGCCCGGCTGGCCGTTCTCATAGAGCCCGACGGTGATGTAGCCTTCGTGTCCGGCGATCTCGAATTTGTGCGTCAATGACATCCGCGTGTCAGTCATGCGATGCCGGATCGGTTGGTCGACGCGCGCGCGCAACGTAGCGATCTCCTGCTCCAGCTCGAGGATGCGCTTCTGGAAATCTTCGCGTTCGACTGTGACGTCAGTGGCAAGATCGACATCTTCCAGCGCGCCCATGTCCTTGGTCTTGCGCGTGTTCAACGGCGCGGAGCGTTTCGACCCGTCGCGATAAATCGCAATCGACTTCAAGCCGAGCCGCCAGCCTTCAACGTAAGTGTCCATGATGTCGTTGACGGTCGCCGATTCCGGCATGTTCACCGTCTTGGAGATCGCGCCGCTCAGGAACGGTTGCGCCGCCGCCATCATCCGCAGATGCGCCATGTAACTGAGCGAGCGTTCGCCTTTGAATGGCTTGAACGCGCAATCGAAGATCGACAGATGCTCTCGCTTTAAGCCGGACGAAACCATCGCGCCGTCGTTGTCGATTACGTCCTCGATCGTGTCGAATGCGTCGATGTGGGCGATGATCCGCTCGATCTCCTCTGAGTTGTAGCCGAGTTTTTCGAGCGCCGGTTTGAGCGTTTGGTTGACGATCTTCAACATGCCCCCGCCGGCGAGCAGCTTGTATTTCACCAGCGCAATGTCCGGCTCGATCCCAGTCGTGTCGCAATCCATCAGGAAACTGATCGTGCCGGTCGGCGCGAGCACGGTGACCTGGGCGTTACGATAACCGTGCCGCCGGCCGAGCTCGGCCGCGCGTTTCCATGTCTTCGCCGCCTCGGTCTTCAAGTATGCGAACTCTTCGACGTCAGCGATTTCATTTACGGCGCATCGATGCAGCTCGATGACTTCAAGCATCGACGCGACGTTGTTCTTGGCGACGGGTTTCGGCACGCCGCTGCAACGCGCGTCTTTGTAGCCGGGGAACGGGCCAATCGCTCCGGCCAATCGCGCGCTTTGTTCGTAGGCCTGGCCGGTCATAATGGCGGTGATCGCGCCACAAAGCGCGCGGCCTTCCGCGCTATCATAGCCGTATCCGTAGCTCATCACCAACGAGCCGAGATTGGCGTAACCGAGGCCTAGCGTGCGAAAGATGTGCGAGTTTTCGGCGATCTCCTTGATCGGATAACTCGCGTTATCGACCATGATCTCCTGTGCGGTGATGAAGATGCGCACCGCCGCCTTGAAACGCTCGACGTCGAAGCTGCCGTCGGCCGCTTTGAACTTCATCAGATTAAGCGACGCGAGATTGCAGGCCGTGTTGTCGAGGAACAGATACTCGCTGCACGGATTGGTGGAATTTTGTCGTCCAGTGCCTTTGCAGGTGTGCCATTTGTGAATCGTCGTGTCGAACTGCATCCCGGGATCCCCGCAGACGTGTGTGCCTTCGGCGATTTTGCGCAGCAACACGCGCGCGTCTTTGCATTCGCATGGCTTCTCGTCGGTGACGCGGCGCGTCCACCATTCACGACCTTCGAGCGCGCCGTTCATAAACGCGTCGCTGACGCGCACGCTCAGGTTTTCATTTTGATACATGACCGAGCCGTAAGCATCGCCGTTGTAACTGCCGTCGTAACCTTGCTCGATCAATGCCCACGCTTTCTTTTCTTCCTTCTGCTTCGCCTCGATGAACTCCTCGATGTCCGGGTGCCAGTCTTTCAGCGTGTTCATCTTCGCCGCGCGGCGGGTTTTACCGCCGCTCTTCACAACGTTCGCGATCTGATCGTAAACTTTCAAAAAGGAGAGCGGCCCGCTCGGTTTGCCGCCTCCGCTCAGCTTTTCTCTTGTCGATCTTAGAGTCGACAAATCCGTCCCGGTTCCGCTGCCGTACTTGAACAACATTGCCTCGCTCATCGCCAACCGCATAATGTCTTCCATCGTGTCATCCACCGACTGGATGAAACAGGCGCTGCCCTGCGGGTATTCGTACTGCGTCGGTGCGCGCTCCGCCTGACCGGTGGCGCGATTGTAAAAATAATTGCCCGCGCCCGCGTCTTTGCCGATGCCGTACTGATGATAAAGACCGACGTTGAACCAGACCGGTGAATTGAATGCGCCATGCTGATTGACGCAGAGCCACGTCAGCTCGTCGTAAAAAATCTCGGCCGCCTCCGCATTCGCAAAATAACCGTCTGCGATGCCCCAGTCTGTGATTGTTCGCGTGACTCGATGCACCAGTTGCCGCACTGAAGTTTCCCGCCCGCCGTTGTGCGGGTCGGTCCCATTCGCGATGTCGCCATAAAAATATTTCGAGACCGCGATTTTGGTGGCGAGTGCGCTCCAGCTCTTTGGCGCTTCGATGTTGTCCTGCTTAAAAATTGTCTTCCCGCTGTCGTCCGTGATCTCGGCCGTGCGCCGTTCCCACTCGATTTGTTCGAACGGCGCGACCGCAGCGTCGCTAAACACGCGCTCGAAACGCAGACCGGCGTTCCTCTTTTTTGGAAGCCGATTTATTTTCCGATGCGTTGATTTAGCCGCGCGTTGGAGCGAGGAGAGGGCGAGGCCATGTTTGAGCTGGATCATAAGCGGAAAGGGCGGTTGAGGCTGTGAATTGCGGTTAACAGTCGTGAACAGCCCGGCCAATAACCTGTGAACGGTGGCGAACAACAAGTAATAGCGGAGCTGCTCGGGCGGACACACAATATGCAGCGCCGAAAACAGCCTTGGCAAGGGCAAAATTGTAACATTTCTTGGCCGGTCGAACCGCGTTCCTGACCTGATTTGAACCAGCCAGCGGAAGGGGTGGGATTCGAACCCACGGTGGGTTTCAAGCCCACGCTCGATTTCGAGTCGAGTGCCTTAAACCGGACTCAGCCACCCTTCCTTCTGCTGAAGAAAACTTCGAACGCCGAACGTCCAACATTCAGTT